>DASYNV010000255.1:0-2221 GCA_036008365.1 Steroidobacteraceae bacterium
GTCTGTTACCGACGAGGCGGGAGCTGGAGAGGGATATCTCCCTGTTCCAACAGCTTCCGCCCAACGGAGCCGGCGTTCGACCGGACCCTTCCTTCTTTCTGCCAAACCGTTGATTTGACTACGTTTATCGTGCGTCGCCAATCATTAGCGAATATTCATTAGCCGCCATAGCTGAGCAGCCGTTATATACCTTATGGAGTGGAACGACGATGGACGAGCGAACGCGCATCACAGATGAGAAAACCACGCCAGGCCTTCGGCGGACGCTCCCGACTGCCCCCGTCATCAAAAGAAAGCCGCGGCGAGGAAAGCTTGTCGTCGGGCTGATCGTTCTGATCACGCTCGCGGCCGGCGGCTACTGGGCTTACCGCTCGCAGTATGTGACCCAGCCGGCCACCACCCCCCAACGAACGGTGCCGCAAGCGCCGCCGCAATCGGTCGGCGCCGCCACCGTCGGCCAGGGCGATATCCGCGTCATCGTCAACGCGCTGGGCACGGTCACGCCGATCGCCACCGTCACGGTGCAGACCCAGATCAACGGTCAATTTCTGGAAGTCGGATTCACCGAAGGCCAACTGGTCAAGAAGGGCGACTTCCTGGCGCAGATCGATCCGCGGCCCTACCAGCTCCTGCAAGCTCAGTTCGAAGGCCAGCTCGCTCACGATCAGGGCCTGCTCGCGCAATCGCAAATCGACCTCGCGCGCTATCAGAAATTGGCCGAGCAGAATTCGATCGCGCGCCAGCAATACGAGGATCAAGTCTACATCGTGCAGCAGAACCAGGGCACGGTGAAGCTCGACCAGGCACAGATCGATCAGCAGAAGCTGAACATCATCTATTGCCGCATCGTGTCGCCGGTCACCGGCCGGATCGGGCTGCGCCTGGTCGACCCGGGAAATTATATCCAGACAACCGCCGCCACCGGCATCGCCGTGGTGACGCAAATGCAGCCGATCACGGTGATCTTCCCTATACCGGAAGACGATCTGCCCGAAATCGTTCCGCAGCTCAATGCCGGAACGCCGCTCGAGGTATACGCCTACGACCGCGCCAACGTGAAAGCGCTCGCCACCGGCCGCGTGATGGCGCTGGACAGCCAGATCGACACCACCACCGGAACGGTGAAGGTGCGCGCACAGTTCGACAATGCCGACAACGCGCTGTTTCCCAACCAATTCGTCAACGCGCAGCTCTTGGTGAAGACGCTGCACAACGTCATCACGGTGCCGACGGCGGCGATCCAGCGCGGCGCACCGGGCACCTATGTCTATGTCATCAACGCGGACAACACGGTTTCTGTACGGCCGATCAAGACCGGCCCGACCGATGGGCCGACGGCGGCCGTCGAGTCCGGTCTGTCGGTCGGCGACCGCGTGGTGGTCGACGGCACTGACCGCCTGCGCGACGGCGCGCGCGTGATTGTTCCGGGCGCACCCAGCGCCACACCCGCGGCGGCTGGAAATCCAAACGCGCAGCCGCCTGGCGCTGCGCAGCCGCCCAATCCTTCGCATCATCGATCCCGGAACGGCGGCAACTAACGCCATGCCGCGCCAAGGCAGATCGCAGGTTTCAAGGGTCACGCCCTCGCAGGCTGCGTGAAGCCGCCGGCGCAAGCGCGCGGCAGTGAAGTAAAACGATGAACGTCTCCGAGCTCTTCATCCTGCGTCCAGTCGGCACGACGCTGCTCATGGCGGCGATCCTGCTGTCCGGCATCGTCGCGTATACGTTCCTGCCGCTGTCGACCTTGCCGCAGGTCGATTACCCGACGATCCAGGTGCAGACGTTTTATCCAGGCGCCAGCCCGGAAGTGATGACGTCGTCGGTGACCGCTCCGTTGGAGCGCCAGCTCGGCCAGATGCCGGGCCTTAACCAGATGACATCGGCGAGCTCGGCCGGCGCCTCGATCATCACACTGCAATTCAGCCTCGATCTGAGCCTCGACGTCGCCGAGCAGGAAGTACAGGCGGCGATCAATGCCGCGAACAATCTGCTGCCGAGCGACCTGCCCGTGCCGCCGGTCTACGCCAAGATCAATCCGGCCGACGCGCCGATCCTGACGCTCGCAGTCACCTCCAACAGCATGTCGCTGACCGAGCTGGAAGACATCAGCGAAACGCGGCTCGCGCAAAAGATCTCGCAGCTCAGCGGCGTCGGGCTGGTCAGCATCTCGGGCGGCCATCGGCCGGCGATCCGCATCCAGTTCAACCCGCAGGCGCTCGCC
>DASYNV010000256.1:0-6495 GCA_036008365.1 Steroidobacteraceae bacterium
CAATGATGGTGCCACTGGAATTGATGCCCAGTGCGGCAGTGCTGGTTCCGGATACGGGTAAGCCGGAATAGGCGCCATTAGACCAAAGCCAGCCTGTTAGTTTGTTGCGTGGTGTATGGTCATATCCAACCACGTCTCCCCGGCTGTTGATCCCGATTGCGGCGCTGCCAAGGTCGGTCGGGTCTGCCAGAGGTAGGACCGTGAAATGACCGCGGTCATATATAAACGAACGCGACGGTAGATCGCCCGCAGCGGTATGAATTGTGCCGACGATCGCGCCGGAGTTGTTGATGCCAAACACCCGGGGTCTGTTGAAGTCGTGATTCGGAAGACCAGGCGGGACGCCCAAGTCACTGAGCGCGCCTTCGCACCATTCCGCGAGTGAAACAGATCCGTCAGAGTTAGCAATCCCACCGACGACCACACCGTTGTTGCTCAGTGCCTCGCCACCCGTGTTAGAGAAAGGGATGAAAGGGAGTGGGGTTACAGCGTACCGCTCAGCTGCAAAACCAGAGTACATCGTGAGTCGCTACTAATGGGCCCTTCTATTTTGCTCGCGGAGCATACTCCCGACGCCGGCCTCGCAGTGCCCGAGATGGCCCGGCAGCCACGACAGGCTGGTGAGGTCGCTGGAGTTCCCGCCGAGGCCCCTGCAACTTTTCGGAGACACGCCGCCCGCAAGCTGTTGTGCGTCGCAGCAGAAAGCTAATGCCGCCTGCTCGCGATGTTTGCGAATGACCGCAGCTACGTGACGAAAACCCTTTTCCCGAGCTCGGACACTCACGTGTGCGTGCGCAACTGTCGAGACAACCCGAGCGACTCGAAAGACTGTCGCATAGAGTGAGGGCTGCAGCCCGAGCGGCCCTTCAGAGAGCGTGCTGGCGCGGCCACAGGCGTTCGTAAGGAGCGGCAACTTGCAACAGAAACCTCCACAAGCCCCGTTCACCGTTCACCAGCATCCGCGGCAGCCGAAACCGGTCATCGGACGCCCGCGTCACTCCCGGCAAGACCGTGACCGCCGAGACGTAGCCGGCGCGACGCACCAACTCGACGCTCTCGGCGGTGAAGTGTCCGAAGGGGTAGGCGAAGTGCTCGACTGGGACGCCAAACATTGTGCGCAGCGCCGTGCGACTCTCCGCGATTTCGTACTGCGCCGCATCCCTCGGCAATTCTTGCAATCGCGCATGCGAGCACGAGTGCGAGCCCACCTCCATGCCGGCGGCTAACCACTGGTCGATCTGCTCGCGGCTCATGAGCGACTTGGTTTCCTGCAGATACTCCGCGTCCCAGCGGTTGTACGTGCCGACGGCACCGCTGACGACGTAACACGTGGCGCTGAAGCCATACCGCTTGATGAGCGGCGCTGCCGTCGCAAGAGTATCGGCGTAGCCATCGTCAAACGTGAGCACCACACAGCCGCGCGCCGTGCCTTTGAGCAGCCGGGCAATGCCTTCGCTTGTGGAGACGCCTCGAAGGCCGATCCGGTGCAGCGTCCACAGCTGCCGCTCGAAGCTCTCGGGGCTCACGTATAGCAGCTTGAAGCGCGCCTCTTTGGGCGCCGGGGCCACGTTGTGATAGCACAGAATAGGAAGCGCTGACATGATCCATAGAATAGTACCGGCATCTTCCGTAAGCACGGATCGAACGCCGTGAGGAGCCCAAGCATTGGCCCGCATGCTCTTTTGGATCACGCGGCGCGCTGGCTGCAGTTGCTGCTGGACCGCGGCCGCCGGTCCGATGGCCTGTTGCAGTCCGCGCAGACCTGGGAGGCGCAGTATGCCGCGGGCAGGTGGGACTTCCTCGCGCAGCTTTCCGAACTCTCCCGCTTCGGCATACTGGCGGGCTACATATGGCACCTAAAGCCGGGCGCGGCAGTGTTGGATATCGGATGCGGCCAGGGGGTTCTGCTGCGCAGACTCCCGAGCTCTTCCTATTCTCGGTATGTCGGAGTCGACGTGTCCGGCAGCGCCATATCCGTGGCGCAAGAGCAGCAACCCGAACGCAGCACTTTCCTCGCGGCGGACTGTGAGCACTACTCTCCTGCGGAGCAATTTGATGTCATCGTCTTCAACGAAGTGCTGTGCTGCCTGCGCGATCCGCTGCACACCGTCGATCGATATGCGCGTTCCCTGAAATCCGGTGGTCTTCTGTTGGTGTCGATGTGCACGGCGGCGCGAGGCAGTGCCACGATACTCTGGCGACTCAAGCGCGCGTATACGACCATCGATGAGGTGCGGATTGTCCACAGCGCCCGGAAGGTATCTTGGGTGTGTACTGCCCTGCGCCTCGAGCAGCGTAGCGGGCCGGTTTGAACCGGATGCTTCTCTTTGATATCGATCTGATGCGAGCGGAAGCGGGACGCTGGCAGGGCGGAGCGAGCGCATCGACGGCAGGGCCGGCCAGGGACGCCACGAGCCAGTACTCCTGTGCGCCGATCGTGTCGGTGGTAGTGCCTACCTTCAATCGACTGCGTTTTCTCCGACCGGCAATCGAGTCCGTATACACCCAGACATTCATCGACTGGGAGTTGATAATCGCTGACGATGGCTCGGAACTCGAGACCAGACAATACCTTCAGTCCCTCGCGACTCAGCCGCGCGTCAGGGTGGTCTGGCTGCCGCACACCGGAAAGCCCGCGATGGTCCGCAATGCAGCTCTGCTGAGGGCGGTCGGGGAGTACGTCGCCTTCCTGGACTCCGATGATCTATGGGCAGCCCGCAAGCTGGAGCGGCAGCTCGAGACACTGCGTGCCCGGAGCACCTGTGGCTGGAGCTACACGGCGTTCCTGCGAGTCGATGCGGCTGGAAATCCGCTGCCGGAGGAGACGCGGCGGCCCTGGGTACCTTACGAAGGCGACATTTTCGAACAGGTGGTGACTGGTCGCGCTTCGATCAGAACTCCCAGCGTGCTGGCGACCCGCCAGCTGATCGCGCAGGCGGGCGGATTTGATGAGGCGATGCAGTCCGCCGAGGACTATGACCTGTGGATGCGGCTGGCCCTCCACAGCGAGGTCGCAATCGTCGACGAGCCGCTCGTGTATGTGCGGTACCACGACGAGAATCACACCCGCGAGTGGCAAAGCGCGTACGCCGGTCGGGATCGCTCGCTCAGCCGAGGGCAGCAACTCGTCGACTCCGGGCGGCGTTCGCTGTTGCGTGAGGAGCGCGTGAGAAACGCGCTGAAACTCGCCGCAACCCATGCAGAACGGGGTGCCCGCGGGCGCATGCTGCGCGCGTTGTGGCAGAGCTTACCGTTCTGCTGGACGTATCCGCGATGGTGGCTGAGTGGCCTAAAGATGCTGCTACGCGCGCACTTGCCGCGCCGCCTGCTCGGGTTCTATCGGGAACGCCGGCGCGGTGCGTGAAGTACCCGCAATTCGACTCCCGGCAGCCCCTGGCAATAGGCGAGAGGGCCGGTGCGCATCGCCCTAGTAGTGCCCCCGGAGGTGTCGACCGTTCCGGCGAGTATCGGGTGATCCCGGCGCTGATCGCACTGCTCCGTCGGTTGGCGATGTGCGGAGCGACGATGGTTGCGCCGGTCTGCACGGCAATTGCGCGCAAACGGCCGCGGGTCGTTGATCGGATCGCTGGCCTGCGACCGACTCGATATTCATCGCACCAGACCCGAGTACAGTGCCTCGAAGCTGCGCGCGGTGTAATCGGCATCTTCGCGCGTAGCGCGCTGCCATGCCTCGCGCGCCAGCCGTAGGCGCGCATCTTCGTCGCCCAGCAGTCCGATGATGGCCCGGGCGAGTGCCGCCGGGTCCGCGACCGGGACCGCGACGGCAGCAGTCGGTGCCCATTCAGCCACGTGACCAACGGCGGTACCGACCGTGGGCACGCCGACCGCGGCCGCTTCCAGCACCACCAGCGGGCCGGCTTCGTGACGCGAAGAAATGAGCATCAGGTGCGCCGCCTCGACGAGCGGTCGCAGGCGGGTCTGGGTCAGGAACCCGTGAAACCTCACGCGCCGGGACAACCCCAATTGCTGTGTCAGCGCCTGCATTTCACTCCGCAGCGTATCCTCGCCGACCACATCGAGCTCGAACTCCAGTCCCGCCTGTGCGACCAGCGCCAGCGCGCGCAGCAACGTCGGCTGGTCCTTGACTCGATTCAGGCTCGCCGCATGGATCAGTCTCGCGGGCCCCGACGGCTCACGCCGTACGGGCTCGCGCGGCGGCCAGACTTGCAGGTCCACACCCAGCGGGACTCGCCGGGCTGCGATCCCGAGGCGGGCGAGCGACTCGATCATGCCCGAACTCGCTGCGGTGACCGCGTTTGCCGCGCGCAGCACCACTGCTTCGAGCACGCGGCCTCGCCAGCCGAGTCGACCGCCGTATTGGATGTCCGGCAGTGCCACCAGCTCACCGCCGCCGAGATGAACGCAGCTCGGGATGCCCAGCATTCCGGCCGCAGCGACCGCGATCTGACCCGGGGCACCGGACCAGATCGCCTGCACAACCTGGAAAGCACCGGAGCGATGTTGGGCATAGATGACGCGCATGGCCCGGAAGCGCGTGTTGCCGCGTCCGATGTTGTGGATGCGCGCTCCGGCCAGATGCCAGCTCCCCGGATCCTCCTCCTGCCGCAGCGCGAACACATCGATTTGGTGGCGCGCGGACAAACGTGAGATCAGGGCCAACAACGCCGGGATTACCCGGTACTCGCCGGAACGGTCGACGCCTCCCGGCACGACCAGTGCGATCTTCACTGCCCCCGCCGCTTGCTCGCCGTTGCCATCGAGGCTGCTGGCTAGGGCGCGCCCATGATGCGACGAAACGGCTCCGACTTGCGGCTCAGCTCTTCACAGCTGCCGCTGTCACAGACCCGGCCATCCTCGAGCTGGAACACGAGGTCGCACCAGCGCACCATGCTGAGACGATGCGCGATCAGCACGATGGTGCAGGAGCCTCGCAGGTCCTCGAGCGCGCTCATCAGCTCGGTTTCGGTCATCCTGTCCTGGGCGCTCATCGCCTCGTCGAGCAGCAGCAGCGGAGCTCGTCGATACAGCGCACGCGCGATACCGATGCGTTGACGTTGGCCGCCGCTCAAGCGGACGCCGCGTTCGCCGACGCGGTGCCGATACTGGTCGGGCAGCGCTTCGACGAACGGTTCGAGCTGAGCGGCTCTGGCGGCTTCGACCATCCGTGACTGGTCGATGCAGTGCTCGGGCAAGCTGAAGGCGATGTTCTGCGCGATGCTCGAATCCAGCAGGAATACGTTTTGCGGCACGTAGGCAATCTGCGCCTGCCAGGCCGCACGATTGCGATCGTGCACCGCTACCCCATCGATTCGCAGCACCCCGGTGGTCGGCACCAGCAGACCCGCGATCAGATCCATCAGTGTGGTTTTCCCTGAGCCGTTTGCGCCCACCAGCGCGACGGTGGCACCGGCAGGGATGCTCAGATTCAAGCCCTCGAGCACGCGACTGCCATTGTCCGGGTATTGAAACGAGGCCTGCTCCAGACTGATGCGGTCTCTGGGGCGCCGATGCCAGCGATGGTCGCTCAGCGCCGAGGCGCGCGGGCGTACGGTGTCGTTGCCGAGGCGAGCTTGCCGCAGGTCAGGCGCGATCAGCGTCAGGGCGGGGCGATCTGCCCTGATCCTGACTGCAGCCGCAAACACCTGCTGCAGGATCGGCAACAAGCGATACGCGCCAAACGCAACGAAGGTCAGCTCACCGAGCCATGCGCCCATCGATCCGCTGCGCGCGCTCACGACGAGGGCGCCGCCGACCAGACCGGACACGGCCACGCACTCCATGATGTGCTTGGGAGTCTGTCCAACGAAGTAAATGTGAGCGTTGATTCGCGACAGATCGCGGCCCGTGTCGCGAACGATGTCGCCGAAGAAACGCTGGCCCCGCAGCAGCAGGACTTCCCGGATGGCTGCAAAACTCTCGTTGACGACGCGCGCCAGCTCGGCCCAGTCGCTGGAACATGAGCGACCGAGCTGCAGCAAGCGCCTGCGGACGCCGAGATAGATGAGCACGTAGCCGCCGGCCAGCATCAGCAGCATCGTGACCGAGATCAGAGGATTGACGAGCAATATCGAGACGATGATGAAGGCTGCGGTGACCAGGTTGGTTACCAGCACCAGCAGGCTCTGTACGATGCCATTGGTCACGCGCGCCGTTTCGTGCACGACGTTATTGAACAGCAGGGTGCTGTTGGTTGTCGCATGAAACGAGTAGGGTCGCTGCAGATACTCGGCGTACAGCGTGCTCTGCAGCTCGGTGCCGATTCGCAGCGCCAGGCGGTTCATCGCCAGCAATCCGAGCACGTTGATCAGATTGGCCAGCAGTACGACGGCGATGAACAGCACCCCGAGTGCCACCACGAAGCTATGCCGCTCTGCGAAGCCGCCGCTGACGTACAGCCACCGCAGCTGGCGGTTCTGATCGATCAGCTGTGGCTCGCCGAGCACGGCGAAGAACGGTGCGATCGCGGCGATTCCGGTGACGGTCGAGAATGCCATCAGCATCGACAGCAGTTGC
>DASYNV010000257.1:0-3488 GCA_036008365.1 Steroidobacteraceae bacterium
CGCTATCCAGGCCATTCTCCTTCACCTCGGTCAGCATCACCGTGGCGCGGTACAACGGTGTTGCGGTGAGAGCCAGGACCAGCGCGAGCCCGACGCAGATGGTCGCGACGATCGCGATCTGGACTCTGTGATCCCACATCATCCACCACAGGTCGATGAAGTCCATCTCCTGCTCGCGCTCTACCGGTACGAGTTGGCTATCATTCACTCAGCACCCGCACATGTGTTCATATTGAAGGCCGACTAGCCACTAGTGCCGCGGTCACGGGCTACGCCACCCGGTCGCGTTCTGCCTCGCGGCGCATTTGGTCGATTTCCACGCGCAACTTCTCGTACTCGGCCATCTTCAGACCGAGGAACTGCAGTGTGAGACGAGTCTTCTCCTCCAGCCCGCGCGGGGTCAGCAGGTACATGTACGCCGCCTTGTTGCGACTGTTCTTGAAGTTCGCGACCTTGATCGAGCCCTTCCCGATCAGTGCCCGCAGACAGTAGTTGACCCTTCCCAGGCTGATACCGAGCTCGCGCGCCACTTCGCGCTGGCTCAGCTTCGGGTTCGGCTCCAGCAGCTTCAAGAGCTTGTAGCGGACCTCGTCCGTGAGCATCGCGCGACCTTCCCGGGTGTCAAACACTCAGACCGCACGCCGCCGGCAGCACCGGCGCATGCGTTCAACTTCTGAACAGATGGAGTTTATTAAGTTGATTTTCAGCTGTCAAACTATCCGTTGGCCGAATGCACGGCGAGGAACGCGACCGCAACGTTGTAGAGGATCTGAGTGACCGCCTGCCAGAACGGCAACGGCGGGATGTGCTCGGCGTTTAGCGGCACGACGATAGTGTCGCCGGGCTGCATTTGCGGGTTGGAGGTGTGGAACCAGCGCGACCCGCCACTCGGGACGACACTGCCGTCGGCGCGCACGACATAGATGCGGCCGTTATCGGCACGCGCCGTAGCGCCACCGCTCATGGCGATATAGTCGCTGCGGTTCAGTCCCGGGCGGTACAAGTGCGACGTCGTCGTCTGCACTTCACCAATCACTGTCACCGACTGCTCGAACTTCGGCACGAGCAGCTGGTCGCCGTCACGAAGAACGACGTCGTAGGATGACCCGATGGGTGAGCGCATCAAAAGCTGCAGATTGATCACCATCCGTCCTACGGCCTTGGCTGCGCGCAGCTGAGTCAGCAGAGCCTGGCCGACGCTCAACGCCCCTGCCGCTCCTGCCTGGTTGGCCACGCTGCCTTGCAGCGCGACAAAAGCGATGTCGTTCTGCATGCGCGCCGCCAGCATGTCGAGCTCTTTCTGCTCGCGCTCGCGCAGATCAGTGCGCAGGAACACGCTGCCCTGCGGGAAGGCAAACTCCGTCAGGCCGCCCGCACGCAGCAACACGGATTTCAGGGTTTCACCCGGTTTGACGGAGTAGATGCCAGGGAACTTCACTTGCCCGCGCAGCACGATCGATTCCTGGTCGGTCCATGACTCGACCTCCTTGATGCTGAGAATGTCGAAGGGTGCGAGCCGCAGATTGGCGGTCGGATCGCCCTTAAGAGCCGCTGCCAGATTGACGTTGATGACCTCGGTGCGGCGCTGCTCCCCATTTTTGATTTGGTAGCGCGTGAGCTCCGCGCTGCCGCCATAGGCCGCGTCGCTCAAGCCGCCCCCCGCTCTGATCAGATCCCGGACCGTCATCCCTTGCTCTAGCGGATATTGCCCCGGAACGTTGGCACGGCCCTCGATGCGCACCACGTCGTCTGGCAATGCAATGCTGGACTGCAACTTCAGGTCATCGAGCAGCGGCCGGATCACCTGATCGCGGCTCGACTGCAGATCGAAGACCATGATGCGGTCACGTGGCAACAGCGGTACGTCCGCGGGAGAGCCCGGCGCCTGCAGCGCCGCGGACAAGTCGGCGGAGAGCACCGTGATGCGCCGGTCCGGGGGCAGCTCGCGGCGAATGAGGATGTAGTGCAGGTCCGCGTTCGGCCGCAGATCGTCCACCGTGCGGATCGCGTCCGTGAGCCGCATGCCCGCGCGGTATGCGAAGGCGCCCGAGGTGTAAACATAGCCCTCCACCAGCACGCCCGCGTCAAGCGTTGGACGCAGACGCGAAACGCGCAGGGAGTCGCCGTTACGCACAGGCTCGGACCGTCCGGCGCCGCCGGTCAGATTGACTTCGAGCACCACCCTGTGCAAATCGGAATCGATGCGCGTGAGCGCCGCGTTGCTGGTATCGGCCTCGGCCGTAAGTCCGCCGGCAAGCTGGATGACGTCGGCGACCGAACTCTCGTTACGAATCTCGTAAATCGCCGGTCGATGGATTTCACCGTCGACGCTGACGGTGGGTCCGATTGACGGTATGAAAATCACGTCATCCGGCAGCAGCTTGGCATCGTCGGTGTCGTCTCCGCGAATGAGCATCGCGTAAAGATCCAGCCGGCGCACGACCTCGCCGCGCCGCTTCAACTGAATATTGCGCAGCGAACCAATTGGCTGCACACCGCCGGCGGCAAACAGCGCCGATGTGATCGTGCCCAGCCCGCTTATGGTGTACGAGCCGGGTGACTTCGCATCCCCGAGGACGAACACACGGATGGTGCGGGTTTCGCCCATGCTCACACTCGCGCGCACACCGGTCATCTGACGCTCGATGCGCGACTCGATTTGAGCCCGGGCGTTCTCGAACGTTTCGCCCCCTATAGTGACCGGACCGAGTTCCGGAATGCTCACCCGGCCATCGCGGCCCACGGCGACCCTGAAATCTCCGTTCTTGTTCCCGTACAGCTGAATGTCGAACTCATCGCCAGGACCGACGACATACCCCGCAGGCACTGGCACGTTGGAGGACGGTGCGAAGGTCGAGATCGGATGATCGAACAGGTCGTAGCCGAAGGGCTTCAGGGCGGTGGGACCGCGCTTCGTCAACGGGAGCTTCGTGATCCGGATGAAAAGATCGCGCAGCGCCGGCTCGACTCCTAGACGCAGCGTGGCAAGCTGCTCGGTGAGTCCGGCCAGGGGAACGGGTGCAAATCCTGGCAATGACAGCAAGCCGTCGCGCGACAGCTGATAGGGATTCTTGGAGCGGATCAGGTCGATCAGTGCCTGCCGCTGCTTTTTTTCGTCGTCGCTGAGCTCGGGCCGGGTCGGCAGATTAGGGTCGCAGTTCGGCTGCCCCACGCAGGGGAGCGGCAGCAACGTATAGCCGCCTGCGGTCACGCCCGGAGCTGGCGGCGGTGCCAGCGCTGCTGCCCCGGTCGCCGCCGCCGCCCCATTGGCAGTCTGGTTACCGGCGCCCGCCCCAACCCCAGGCGGAGCACCCGCAGCAGCCGTCTGGCCGAGTGCCCCCTGACCCGCGAGACTTGAGGCGAGACCCCCAAGGATATTCTGCTGCTGCTGGGGGTTGCCAATCCCCCCCAGCGCGCTGAGTACGCCTGCTTGAGACGCGGCGGCGGTAGGGGGCGCGGCGGCGGGCAGGGGGTTCGAGTCGATCGTA
>DASYNV010000258.1:0-3169 GCA_036008365.1 Steroidobacteraceae bacterium
GTGGGGCCGCCGTGGCGGTCTTCTTCAGCGCCGAACCAGCGTCTCACACGGCCCCAGAACGTGCCGCCGTGCGCATTTTCGGCCCGCGTCGTCGGTTCCGCCGCAGCCGGCGGCTTGACCGCGGTCAGGGGCGCTGCGGTCTTGGGCAGCAACGCCGCCACGGCCGGCTGCTCGGCCGGTGGGCGCACGCGTTCGGCGATCGGGTCGATGCCGGCCGGAGCCACGGGGATCTGATAGCTGACCTGCGAGTTCTCGGGCAGCCCCGCCTCGTCATCGCGCACGCGCCGGATCGAATATTCCGGCGTCTCAATGTACGGATTGGGTACCAGCACCAACTGCGCGTGGCCCTTGTCCTCCATGGCGCGCAGCGCATCGTGCTTCTCGTTGATCAGGTAGGTCGCGACCTCGACCGGCAGCTGCACGATGATGCGTGCCGTACGGTCCTTGCGCGCGTCCTCGCTGATCAGCCGCAGGATCGAGAGCGCCATCGATTCGACGCTGCGGATGCTGCCGATGCCATTGCAGCGCGGGCACACCAGGTGGCTCGACTCGCCGAGACTCGGCCGCAGGCGCTGACGTGACATCTCGAGCAATCCGAAGCGCGACAGCCGGCCGATCTGAATGCGGGCCCGATCCATCTTCATGGCATCGCGCAGCCGATCCTCGACGTCCCGCTGATTCTTGGTCGACTCCATGTCGATGAAGTCGATGACGATCAGGCCGCCGATGTCGCGAATCCGCAGCTGGCGCGCGATTTCCTCGGCCGCCTCGAGATTGGTGTTGCATGCCGTGGTCTCGATGTCGCCGCCGCGCGTGGCGCGTGCCGAGTTGATGTCGATCGAGACCAGCGCTTCGGTGTAGTCGATCACGAGGCTGCCGCCCGAGGGCAGCTGCACCTTGTGGGCGTAGGCCGATTCGATCTGGCTCTCGATCTGGTAGCGCGTGAACAGCGCGATGTCGTCGATATAGAGCTTGAGCTTGCGGTGGGCATCATTCGGCATGAAGCGCTGCATGTATTCCTGCGCCTTCTGGAACGCGGCTTCATCGTCGACCAGGATCTCGCCGATGTCGTCGGTCAGGTAGTCGCGCAGCGCGCGCGTCACCGCATCGCTTTCCTGGTACACCAGGAAGGGTGCGCCGCGGCCCTGGGCCGCCTCGGCGATCGCTTCCCACTGAGTCTTGAGATTGTCCAGATCCCACTGCAGCTCCGCTGCCGTGCGGCCCACCCCCGCGGTACGCACGATGGCGCCCATGCTGTCGGGCACGACCAGCTGGTTCATGACCTCGCGCATCTGATCGCGCTCTTCACCCTCGATGCGGCGTGAGACGCCGCCGGCGCGCGGGTTGTTGGGCATCAGCACCAGGAAGCGGCCGGCCAGACTGACGAAGGTCGTGAGCGCCGCGCCCTTGGTGCCGCGCTCTTCCTTCTCGACCTGCACCAGCAGTTCCTGGCCTTCGGTGACGAGCTCGCGGATGTTGAGGCGGCCGCCCTGCGGTTGTGCGCGGAAGTATTCGCGGGAGATTTCCTTCAGCGGCAGGAAGCCGTGCCGCTGCGCGCCGTAATCGACGAAAGCCGCTTCGAGCGAAGGCTCGACGCGGGAGATGCGCGCTTTGTAGATATTGGCTTTTTTCTGCTCTCTTGACGGGATCTCGATGCTCAGGTCATAGAGCTTCTGTCCATCGACCATTGCGACACGCAGCTCTTCCTGCTGGGTCGCATTCACTAACATTCTTTTCATTTGCCTCTGCCAGAATTGAATGAGAGGCCGTAGGTCTCGGAGCCTGCACGTGTGGGGGCAGACTCGCGAAGCCGCCGTGGGTAGCGGAGAGCTCTGAGATCGATTGGCGCGTCGTTGTCATCATCGATTTGAACTTACATTGACTCGTGCCGCCCATCGGCGGCGCGCCGGAATTCAAAGAGGTCCACTGACCGGCAGCGCGCTCGTGGGCTCGAACTTGCGGAGGAGCTTCTACAGGCGAGCGCGGACCGGATCGGCCGACTCATGCGCGATGGCCTCGAAATCGAGGACCAACTACCATGCGGAGCTTACGTCCGCAGTCTTGTTACCGTGGCCAACGGGCCTTCAGCAACCTGCGAATTATAGCCACAGACGTTACTGGAAACAAACACTTAAGCGCAGGCTTGTGACGGGAGAGGCATTTGTCCGAGATTAAGCCGGGCGAGCAGCATGGCCCCAGGAGCGCCGTGCGCCACGTGGCGATCGATGCCGCGACCGCGGGTCAACGGCTCGACAAGCTGCTTGCGCAGCTGCTGCCGGGTGTGCCGCGCAGCCGGATTTTTCGGCTGATCCGGCGCGGTGAGGTGCGTGTCAACGGCCGCCGCGCGGGTCCCGAGCAGCGAGTCGCGCACGGCGACTCGGTGCGGCTGCCGCCGGTGCGGGAGAGTGCCCCTGAGGCACCGAAACGCGTGCCTGCGGCGCTGATCCAGGCGCTCGAGCGCGCGGTCATTCACGAGGACGAGCGGCTGCTGGTGCTCGACAAGCCCGCCGGACTGGCGGTGCACGGCGGCAGCGGGCTGTCCTTTGGCGTCATCGAAGCGCTGCGAGCCTCGCGGCCGAGCGAGACGCTCGAGCTTGCGCATCGGCTCGATCGCGACACCAGCGGCTGCCTGATCGTCGCGCGTCGCCCGGCAGCCTTGCGCGTGCTGCATGCGCTGTTGCGCGAGGGCTCGGTGCAGAAGAGCTATCTGACGCTGCTCGCGGGCCGCTGGAATCTAGGCTCCAAGAGCATCGATGCGCCGCTGCGCACCGATCTGCGGGTTGGCGGCGAGCGCACCGTGAAGGTTGATGCACGCGGCAAGCAAGCGCGCACCGAATTCAAGCTGGTCGAGCATTTCGGCGCCAAGGCGTCGCTGGTCGAAGCCATCCTTCACACCGGGCGCACACACCAGATTCGCGTGCATGCGGCGCACTGCGGACACCCGGTACTGGGGGATGAAAAATACGGCGATGCGGTGCGCAACGCCGAATTCGCGGCGCTCGGACTCAATCGCATGTTTCTGCACGCGCACAGCCTGGCTTTTGTGTGCCCCGGCGGCACAGAGCAGAGCTTCAGCGCGCCTCTGCCGTCCGAACTGCGGGCCCTGCTCGATCGCCTGGCGGGCGGCCGCAACCCGCGCGCCGCGCGCCGCGCTCAGGGCAGCTGGTAG
>DASYNV010000259.1:0-2075 GCA_036008365.1 Steroidobacteraceae bacterium
GGGCCGCGACCACGATTGATGCGGCGATCACCGACTCGGTCAGACGGCTGGGCAACCGGATGACATCGAATGCCGCCAGCGACAGCGTGATCGAATGGGCCAACGTGAAGGCGGTGACGACCTTGACGATGTTGGCGAACGCAGGGGCCGCGATTGGCACGGCTTCCCAGCGCCCCAGGCGTCGCACCAGCACCGCGGGCAGCAGCAGCGACAGCAGAAACAGCAGATGATCGATGCCGCTCCAGATGTGCCAGATGCCGGCGCGCAGGTACTCGAGCGCCGCCCTCCAGGGCGATGGGCGCTCGAGCCTGAAGGGCCGCGCCAGCGCGCCGCCGCCCAATACGGCGGTCTGCGATTGACCGTGCGCGCTGAGCGTCAGGAGTCCCCGGTGCGAAGGATCCTCGTCGCGCAGCAACCGGTAGTCGATGCTCAGGTCTTTGAGCGCGGCGCCGCAGTCCGCCGAAAGCGGCAACCACAGATAGCTGCCGTCGACTCGATCGTTCACCTCGACCGCGCCGATCTGCAATCGGCAGGGGCCTGCGGTACCCGACAGCAGCAGGTGTGCGCGCACGTAGCGCTCGAGCGCGGCCTGACCGGCGCGCAGCTCGCCCCAGGTCACTTTGTCATCGCGGTCACGATCCAGACCAACGGCCAGCTCGCCGTCACGGATGGCGAGCTCCAGCGAGCCCGAGACTTGGCCGCGCTCGACCGCCAGACTCAGAAAGCCGTTGCTCGCGATGTGGGCTTCGGCCAACGGTGCGATCACCAGCAGCAACAGTGCCAGCGACAGTCGAGGGATGCTCATCGCGCCGCCACCGCCGCTGGGGACTCGCCGGCCAGGCGTGCATCGCCCGCTTGCCTCAGAACGGCCAGTGCCGCTGCAGCGACGCCGGGAATGCCCGCAGCGCGCGCCGCAGCCACCAGCACCAGGGCATCGTCCGGTTCGCGCTGCACGCGCCAGTTCTCCCGTGCTGCGTCCAGTGCCAGCTGCGGCTGCTGCTGTACGACGAGCAGAAAGCGCGCCTGCTCACGCCGATGGACTGCCTCGCCGCGCTGCAGCTCCGCGGCGAACGCCGCTTCCAGGCGGACACGGCTTTGTGCGAGCCCGGGATCATGCAGCTGCTGTTGAGCGATGGCGATTCGCAGCAGCAGCGGCTCGAAGCTCTCCTGCCCCCGTAGCAACAGCAGCACCTCCGCGGCGCGCCCCTGGCGCAGCAGCAGATCGGCGTAGGCACCGCGGATGTAAAAGTCTGCCGGTGCCAGCGCGAGATCCTGCTTGAACCAGCGCTCCGCGTCCGCATCCCGTCCCAGGCGCATCGCCATTTCGCCCAACTCGGAGCAAAGCCAGGATTTCTCGCCCTCGAGCCAGCCCTGAGTCGACACGCCCTGCAAGGTCGCGTACGCGGAATCCAGTTGCCCGGTGAGCGCGCGCAGGCTCTGGGTGCAGAGTGTCGCAAGTCGCGGCTCCACGAGTCGCGAAAAGCGCTCGCAGGATGCGCCAGCTTCGGCATAGCGTCCGAGCACGCGCAGGATCGTGGCCTGTGTCAGTAGCGCTTGCGGATCATCGCCTCGGATGCGCAGCGCTTGATCGAGTGTCGCCAGCGCGGCATCGAACTCATGCCGGCTCTGCTGCACGGTCGCGTGCAGCACCAGCACGTCCGCCACCGCGGGTCGGCGATCGAGCCACGGCGTCAGCACCGCATCGGCATAGCCGAGATAACGCAGGTCGCCGGTGAGCCGTGACTGGCGGATGTAGAACTGCGCCAGCGGCAGCGCGACATCGAGCCGTCCTTGCGCCAGGCGCCGGGCCGTCAGATCGGTGTACCGCGCCCCCGCGGGCAGATCGGCCAGCACCGCGCCGTCGCTTGCCGGAACATAAGGGGCTGCTTGCGCCGGCAGCCCGAGCGTGACGCTCAGCACTGCCAATCCCCATCCGGCGCACCGCCCGCCTCGCCATGCGCGGGGCCGGCGGCTGCTGCCGCTGATCATGAGCCGTTGATCGGAATCGGCGTGCCGCTCTCATCGTCCGCCGGCGTTACCATGACCGCTCCGCCGTCGACCGCGAAGGGACTGGA
>DASYNV010000260.1:0-3745 GCA_036008365.1 Steroidobacteraceae bacterium
CGACTGGCGACTATGACAAGGAGAAGCTTCAGGAGCGTGTCGCGAAGCTCTCCGGCGGTGTGGCGCTGATCAAAGTCGGTGCAGCCACCGAAATTGAGATGAAGGAAAAGAAGGCACGCGTGGAAGATGCCTTGCACGCAACCCGTGCGGCCATCGAGGAAGGCGTGGTACCGGGCGGCGGTGTCGCGCTGATCCGTGCCCTCAAGGCGCTCGATAAGTTGGAGGGTACCAATGAGGATCAGACGGTCGGGATCCGTATTCTCGCTCGCTCGATCGAAGAGCCCCTCCGAAATATCGTCGAGAATGCCGGCGAGGATGCGGCGGTCATCCTGAACCAGGTGAAAGCCGGCAAGGGTGCCTACGGCTACAACGCAGCGACCGGTGGGTTCGTCGACATGCTCGAAGAGGGCATTCTCGATCCAACGAAGGTCACGCGGCTTGCGCTGCAGAATGCCGCATCCGTCGCGGGCCTGTTGCTCACGACCGAGGTGATGGTTGCCGAGGCTCCGAAGGACGAAGAGCATGCCCATGGCGGCATGGGCGGGATGGATATGTAAGAAGGACGGACGCGCAGCGCGTTCAGACGGCTCTCATAAGCCGTCTTGAGGATGCTTGTGGGGACTTTTGCGGGAATCAGTGGTGCTCCCTCAGCCGGCACCGCTCAATAGGTCTTGTACGGCAGGTATTTTCCCGACATGACGATCTTGACGCGGTCGCCGTTTGGATCCGCCTCGCGCGTGAGCTCCATTTTGAAATCGATGGCGCTCATGATGCCGTCACCAAATTCTTCGTGTATGAGTTCCTTGAACGTGGTTCCGTAGACGTTGAGCAGCTCGTAAAAGCGATAGATGAGGGGATCGGTTGGTATCGCTGTCGGCAGCGAGCCCTTATAAGGCACTACCGTCAACCATTTGGTCTCTTCTGCGGTCAGGCCGAAGATTTTTCCGACGGTTGCAGCCTGATCGGCGTTGAGCGTCATCTGGCCCAGACATGCCGCGGTTACCCATTCCTTGCTGAGGCCCACTCGCTGAGCCACGTCGGCCCACTTCAGTCCCTTGCTGACTTTGGTGGCAATGATCTTTTCAGTGACGTCGAGTCGACTCATGTGTGTCTCACCCCGGTGATCGCGATGATTCTATGACGAAGGCGGCCAGTCTGGCACTCGCGCAGCGCATTTTCCTTGCCACCCGCGACCTTTTTCCGTGCTCGCGCATCTAAGAACTGCGCATGTCTCACTTTCTCGACATCCAGGTGCCGGAAGCCGTCCTTGATGGTGCGCGGGCCGGGGACAGTGCGGCGCGGGCGCAGATCTTCATGGCGCTGTCGAAGCCGGTCTACACGCTGATCCGGCGGCTGGTGGTGCGGCCGGCCGTGGCGGAAGAGCTGCTGCAGGATGTGTTCGTGGATATCTTGCGGAACCTGAGCCTCTACCGCGGCGAGGGATCCTTTGCCGGCTGGGTGCGCAGCATCGCTGTGAGCAAGGCGCTCATGCATCTGCGATCGCCGTGGCACCGGCGCCTGCTGTTCGAGGATGCCGAAGGCCTGCTCGCCTCGCAGCCGGCCGACAGTTCGGAGGGGGCGCACGAGTGGCATGGCGATCTGGAGCGCGCGCTGAACGAATTGCCGGCGGTCGCGCGCAGCATCGTCTGGCTGCACGACGTCGAGGGCTACAAGCACGCGGAGATTGCGCAGCTATTCGGTCAGTCGGTCAGTTTTTCGAAGTCGCAGTTGGCCCGGGCTCACGAGCTTCTGCGGCACTTGCTCGAACCGCAAACGGGAGTTCTCACATGCACGCCGGCACCAAGGAACTCATAGATCTGCGCGACGGCGCGCCGGTCGCTGCGCGCGTCATCCGGCATTCGGCCGAATGCGAGCGATGCAGCACCGCACTCACGCACCTGGCGCAGACGCAGTTGCAGCTGCGGCAGCTGGCCGGCTTCCAACCGCCGCAGCGCGCCTGGCTCGCGATCGAGCAGAGGCTGCAGCAGCCGCAACCCATGCCGGCGCGAGCCGTGGGTGCAGGTTTGGCAGCTACTTTGATCGGCGCGGCGCTGCTGTCGATGCTGCTCTGGTCGAGTGGACAGTGGCGCACGCCGCAGCCCGCCGGCAGCGGCGCAACACCAGCCGTCGACACCGTGCCGCTGCTCGTGGCGCGCTCTCAGCAGATCGAGGCATTGCTACGCGGCCTGCCGCGTCCGGCGGTCGAGCGCGCAGCGACTTCTGCCGCCATCGACGAGCTGCAGACCCGAATTCAGGTTCTGGACGTTCAGTTATCCAGCGCGCAGGAAGCCGGGCTGGATCGCACCGAGGCGCAGCAGCTATGGACCATGCGCGTGCAGTTGCTCAATTCGTTGCTCAGCGTTCGCTACGCCGAACAGACTGCGCACGGCGACTTCCTACCGGTCATCGCTACAGGAGATATCTGATGAACAGCGGGTTACCGACTGCAGCCGTCACGCCTTTGAAGCGAATTTGCCTGGCGATGGCGCTTGCCGCGACCGCGGCGGTCGCGCAGGCAGCCGATCCGCCAGACGCGGAGGCGCCGTCGCGCGCGCAGCTCGAGCGGCGCCTGCACGAGGCGCAGGAGCGGCTCGAGCGTTCGGCGCAGCAGGTCGCCGAACTCAGCATGTCGCTCAGCGACGATGTCGGCCCAATGGTGTCGCATTTCGAATTCGGCGGATCGCGGGCGATGCTCGGAATCAATATCGGCACCGTTGGGAGGGGGCGGCCCGAGGACAACCACGGTGTGCGCATCCTCAGTGTGAGCCCGGGCGGCCCGGCAGACACCGCGGGACTCAAGGCCGGCGATGTCATCGTCTCGTTCGCGGGCCAGCCACTCGCTGTCGAGGGCGGCAAGCCACCGCCGCAGCGCTTGCTGGCGGCGCTGCACGAGGCCAAGCCCGGTCAGCCGGTGGCGATCGAATTTCGCCGCGACGGCAAGCTCAACAGCGTGCAAGTCGTGCCGAAGAACCTGGTCGAGTCGCTTGCGGATCTGCAGCTGATCGATCTGCCGGATATGGGGGATCTGCATGATCCGCCGCTGCCCGACATGAGGCGTATGGCCCGAGTGCGGCCGTTTCCCGCGGCGCTGCGCGAGCCGAGTGCATTTGGGTCCACGGAGCTCGTGGAGCTCTCGCCGCACCTCGGTCAATATTTCGGCGTCGATAAGGGACTGCTCGTGGTGCGCGCACCGCGCGATGAGCGCCTGAAGCTGCAGGATGGCGATGTCATTCTCGACATCGATGGCCGCGTGCCGAATGGCGTCAGCCATGCCTTTCAGATCCTGAGCTCCTATCGGGTCGGCGAATCGCTCAAACTGCACATCATGCGGCAACAGAAGCGCGTCGAACTGCCGATCGAAGTGCCCGAGCCTCCCGATCTGCCGCCCGCCTGATCCGTTATAATCGCGGGCAGGCGCGATCGGTACCATGGCGCCTTTGTGCTCGATCCCGATGGCAACAATGTCGAAGCGGTCTGTCACCTGCCGGAATGATGCAACCCCTGGCGTGCCTGCGCGCCTGAGCGAGTATCGGATGTCTGCGCTCGTGAGTGCGGGTGCGGGGCTGACGCTGGTCGCGCTGCTGTCCAGTTGTGCGGCCAATCGCGCCGCGGCTCCGGTCATTCCGGCCTCGATCCAGGCGCCGGACAATCAAACATTGCAGCTGCGGGCGCACGCTGTCGGCGTGCAGATCTACATCTGCCAGGCAAGTCACGACGATCCGATGCGATTCGACTGGGTATTAAA
>DASYNV010000261.1:0-3958 GCA_036008365.1 Steroidobacteraceae bacterium
GCGGATTCCCTATCTTTATCGCTCCTCGAGTTCATAACCCAGGAATTGACTCGCGGCCGGCTGTTGCTCGCGGGCACCTTCCGCGATGGGGAGGCGCAGAAGAACGCGCCTTTGCTGACGATGCTCGGGGGCCTGAGTCGCGATGCCGATGTCGAGCGCGTTCACCTGGCCGGCCTTTCGCAGGATGCTATCGGCAAACTCGCGGAATGCATGTGCGGCACGGCGCTACCTGACTCCGTGATCGGCACCATCCGTCAACGCACCGACGGCAATCCACTGTTCGCCACCGAATTGATCAAGGTCCTGCTGGACGAGAGCCCGGGCGACACGATCACTGCTGTGCTATCGAAAATTCCCGCTGGCGTGCGTGAGACGATTGCCCGGCGCCTTACACGTCTGTCGGCCCGGTGTAACACTCTGCTCGGCATCGCTGCCGTCTATGGGCGGCAGTTCACCGCTCAAGAGCTGGCGGCTGCGGCGGAGGAAAGCGTACCGGACATACTCACCGGTCTCGAGCCCGCGATGCAAGCGGGCATTATCGATTCCAGCGATGAAGTTGCCGGCCATTATCAGTTCACGCACGCGCTCATCCGCGAGACGATTTATGACGAGCTGCCCGCGCTCGACAGGCTGCGAATTCACGCCCGCGCCGCCGACGCGCTGGTGAGCGTCTATTCCGCGCGCCTGGAACCGGTGCTCGACCGCATCGCACTGCATTACCACGCAGCTTCTGCGCTCGGCAGCCCGGACAATGCGGTGCTGTTCGCTCTGCGCGCGGCGGACAATGCCGTGCGGGTGGGGGCGCACGACGATGCCCTGCGGCACTACGATCGAGCCATCGAGACGTTGGAACGCCGCAGTCTGATACTGGACGAACGCCTCGCCCGCGCACGGATTCTCAAGGGCTCTGCACTTCGGCAACTCGGTCAGGTGCAGCGCTCCGTCGAGGTTCTGCTGGAGGCTGTGAAGTATGTGCACACCCTCGGTAGCGTCGAGTTGCTCGTCGACGCTTTGATGTCTCTCACGATGACTACGCGATACATCGCACAGCAGCATCTCGTCCCGATGCTCAATCACGCGCTGAACCTGCTGCCACCGGCAGACTCGGGCGCTCGCGCAAAGGCCCTGGCAACCCGCGCGTTCGCCTATCGGATATTGCCCGATAGTGCCGGCCTTGGAGAAGCGGTGGAGGAAGCTTTGCAAATGGCCGCGCGCTGTGCAGATGCGCCGACGCGCTGTGCGTGCTATCACCTGGCCATGATGGCCTTGCGCGGCAATCCGGCAACCTTGTCGCGGCGGCTGCAGGTTGGTGCGGAGCACATCGCGGTTGCTCACGCCGCTTCCAGCGCCGACCTGCTGGCCGAAGCTTATTACTGGCAAGCTTTTAACTATCTCGAATATGGCCGCCTCGGTGAGCTCGAGGAGCTGTTGGAGCGGTACGGCAGCCTTGCAGTAGCTCGCTACGGCGTGCATCAATACCTCTCGGGTGCCTATCGGATCACGCTGGCGCTGCTGCGCGGCGAGTGGGCGGACCTCGAAGCCCTCATTGAGCGACAGCTGGAAATCGGCACCAGGACGCGACGTGGTGACGCGGACGGCGTGTACGGGGCACAGATGTTCGCACTTTACCGAGACCTCGGCCGGTTGCATCCGTTGAAGCAGCAGGTCGAACAGGTTGCGGCGGCACAGGGCCGCGTCTGGCAACCCGGCATGATGTTGCTATACACAGAGATCGGGATGCTTGATGAAGCACGGCAGCTCTTCCTCGAGCTCGCAGAGCAGAAGTTCGCGGGCCTTGGTCGCGACGACATGTATGTCACCTGTCTGGTGTTCTGTGCCGAGACCTGTTGCGCCTTGCGCGATGCCGTGCGTGCCGCCGAGCTGTACGAGCTGTTGAGCTGTTACGCCGGACAGACTGCCAACCATCCCACTGCAGTCTGCTTTGGCGCCGCGGATTTGTATTTAGCCGGTCTGGCTGCCAGCGCTGGCTGGCGCGACCGGGCCGTCGGGCACTTCGAGCGGGCGATCGCACTCAATCGCAGCATGCGCGCGTGGCCGTGGCTCGTCAGAAGCCTGATGCGGCACGGGACCTTCCTGCTGTCGATGCCCGGCGACCCGGAACGTGCCTCGGGTCTGCAGCAGTTGCACGAAGCGGAGCAGCTCGCGCGCCGGATCGGGATGACCCGGTTGATCGAGGAGATCGACCGATTGCTGGAGGCCCGCGATGCAGGCGCGGCATTACCGGACCATCTCACAGCTCGCGAAGCCGAGGTGCTGCGTCTCCTTGCTGTCGGTCGAACGAATAAGGATGTTTCGCTCGTATTGTCGATCAGCCTCAACACCGTTGCGACGCACGTACGCAGCATTCTCAGCAAGACGAATTGTGCAAATCGTACCGAGGCTGCCGCGTACGCAATGCGGCACGGGTTATTGCACGGGGAATCGAAACCAATCACCGCAAATTGAAACGGAGACGAGCATGCCACTTTTCATGATTGAGCGGAATTTCGCGGAGTCCCTGAACGCTTCGGCGGCCGATCTCAAAGCTATCACGGAGATCAACAACCAGACGGGAGTCCGGTGGCTGCAGTCATTCCTGTCCGCGGACAAGCGCAGAACCTACTGCCTGTACGAGGCAAAGAGCGGGGATGCGATCAAGGAAGCGGCGCGCCGGGCCGGCCTGCCTGCGGACATCATCATCGAGCTCGCCGGCGAGCTTAGCTCCGAGGGGTTCAAACCGTGGGCACCTGCCGGAGGGCCGGCCGTGGGATGAGAAAGCAGGAGCGGCCTGTCACCATTCAGGCCGTTCCAGCACGGCGCGGATCGCGAGGATAATCCGGCGACTGCCGTCGACCTGCACGTGCCGCTGGTTGATGAGGCGCGAACGCGTCGTGCATGCCCACGCCACGCGGTCATCATCGTTCCCTCGCGCCTTCTTCCGCATCGCAACACCGGGTTGCGCACCATCGACCCTAATCAATTCTGATGAGGCGCACTCCTCTGTCCTGGTAGCCACTTCGCGCGATACAAACGCGCGCGGCCTGTGAGCCATATTTCGCAGCGTCCGGATGCCGGATCCACATTCTTACAAATAACCGGTGGTTCGCACCGAGGAGGTCTCCGATGAATAGCTCCAATTCGGTACGTCTGCAGGGCCTCGTCCCTGCCCAAAGAAAATCGTCTCACCTCTTCGTAATTCTCGGCATGGCGCTCGTCCTGGCCCTGCTGTCCGGCCGACCCGCGAATGCCCAGGGCGCTGTCAATTGCGCCGCACCCACGACCACCGCTCCGACGAGCCCAGCGATCGTGTCGGTTGCATCGACGGCGTATGGCACGGTGCTGGTCGAAGGTTCGGCAGGCTATGCCGGCTGTTCCCTGTACGTGCTCACATCCGATGAGCTCCGTACGCTGACCTCTGGCGCGGAGCAATTCGCGTGCAGCAACGGTCAGAACGTCCTCGGGGCGCCTTGCGACAGCATCCTTTGGCCGGCGCTCCTCACCAACGGCGCCCCGATCGCAGGACCGGGGGTCAACCCCACGCTCCTTGGTACGGTGACGCGCACCGATGTGTTATCCGGCCAGTCGGTGCAGCAGGTCACTTATGCGGGTCTGCCGCTGTATCGCTTTTTCCTGGATGAAACGCCCGGCGAGACGGAGGGTGCGAATCTATTCGACCCCGTGACCAGCCCCGCGGGCATCTGGTACCTGGTCGAGCCGACTCGCGGGCACCCTGCAACGGGTCAGGCGAAGTTGGTAATCGAAACTGCGGCGGTCGGCGGAACCGGACCCGATCGGACGGTGCTGGCCGCTGTGATGGACACGGACCTCAGCGTCGCGCCCAACACGAGCTTTCCTGTCTATACGCTGAGCGTGGAGGGGGATGATGGACAGGGCGACCCCGTCGCCTGCCGCGGGATTTGCGCCGCCGTGCCCTGGCCACCCGTCCTCACCTCCGGGA
>DASYNV010000262.1:0-4588 GCA_036008365.1 Steroidobacteraceae bacterium
TAGGTCACATATTTCAGCTCGGATGCAAATACAGCAGTGCCATGAATGCGACAGTGCTCGATGAGCAAGGGGCATCGATCCCCATGCTGATGGGCTGTTACGGCATTGGTGTGACGCGCATCGTGGCGGCCTCGATCGAGCAAAACCATGATGAGCGCGGGATCATCTGGCCGGACCCGATCGCACCGTTTCATGTCGTGCTGGTACCGCTCAATCTGGAGAAGTCCGCCTCGGTGCGCGCCGCGGCCGATGCGCTCTATGCCGAGCTCGAGGCTGCGGGCATCGAAGTGCTCTACGACGATCGCGATGCGCGGCCTGGTGTCAAATTCGCCGACGCCGAGCTGCTCGGCATTCCGCACCGCATCGTCGTCGGCGAACGCGGGCTCAAGGCCGGCACGCTCGAATACCGTCATCGCCGGGCCAGCGACAGCGAGGATTTTCCGCAGCATGCGGCGCTCGAGTTCCTGCGTTCACGGCTGGCGCTGTAGCGACGTGCGTACGCGCCGGCCGCGGCTGCCACGCGCGCGTGCACTGTGGCTCGCACTCAGCATAGGCCTGGGCGCATTGCTGACGACCGCCGTCACCCAGGCCGCCTCCGCCAGAACCAGCCCGGTGCAGCCCGCGGCGCAGCAGGATCCGGAGCTGCGGGCGGTGGTGCAGCAGGCCATCGAGCAGGCGCGCTGCTTCTCGGATCAATACGACTCGGCCGTCTGGTTCAAGCTCATGGAGCCGAAGCTGCGACGCTACGTCAAAGACGACCCCGAGCGGCTCGAAATCCTGCAGACCGTGTACTGCGAGACCCACCGCAGCGGCGCCTCGCTACTGCCGCCGGGCCTGGTCATGGCAGTGCTCGATGTCGAGAGCGGTTTCGACCGCTGGGCAGTCTCGAGCGCCGGCGCGGTCGGGCTCATGCAGGTGATGCCGTTCTGGCCCGAACAACTCGGCATGCGCCGCTACGAGCTGACGCGTGTCGCGGCCAACGTCAGCATGGGCTGCGCGATCCTGCGCTACTACCTCGACAGCGAACGGCGCGACGTGCGGCGTGCGCTCGAACGCTACAACGGGGCGATCGGCCGGCGCGACTATCCGGATCGGGTGATCGTGCGCTGGACGACCTATTGGAACGGCGCAGACGATCTGGGGCGCCCGATCAACCGGTCCTGAACCGCTCGGGCAGCTCCTCCAGCGCGAGCTCGATCGTTTCGGACGCGACCTCGCTGACCTTGGCGGCGGCCGGCCCGATCCAGAGCCAGGCGATGAACTCGTCCACCGCCGCGTCGCTGCCGCAGACGAGCACCTCGACCCGGCCGTCCGGCAGATTGCGCGCATGCCCGGTGATGCCGACGGCGCGTGCGCGCTCGGCAGCGCTGGCGCGATAGAAGACGCCCTGAACGCGCCCCGAGACCAGGCAACGGCGCACGACCCGGTTGCCGCCAACGCGCGATGAATCGCTCATGTGCACAATATTTCCCGCACACCCTGCGCGCGTCAATCGCGGCGGCGCCGGCGCGCTGCGGTTACACTGCGCTGCGATGGCGCAGATACTCGTGATCTACTACTCGCGCGAGGGCAGCACCGCCGAGCTGGCGCGGCACGCCTGCCGCGGCATCGAATCGGTGAGCGGCGCACGCGCGGTGCTGCGCACGGTTGCGCCCGTGAGTACCAGCAGCGAGGCCGCGCCCAAGGCCGTCCCCGAGCAGGGGCCGCCCTATGCCACGGTCGATGAGCTGCGTCGCGCCGACGGCCTGATGCTCGGCAGCCCGACGCGTTTCGGCAACATGGCGGCGCCGCTGAAATACTTTCTCGACGGCACGTCGGCGCTCTGGCTCGATGGGTCACTCGAAGGCAAGCCGGCCGCGGTTTTCACGGCCAGTCAGACCATGCACGGCGGCCAGGAGAGCACGCTGCTGTCGATGATGCTGCCGCTCCTGCACCACGGCATGTACCTCGTCGGGCTTCCCTATAGCGAGCGGGCGCTGCACAGCACGCGCGGCGGCGGTACTCCCTACGGCGCCTCGCACGTGGCCGGTGTGCAGCACGATCTCACCGAAGAGGAGCGCACACTGGCGCAGGCGCTCGGTCGGCGCGTGGCGCGACTCGCCGTGAGCCTCGCGTCTAAGGATCAAGCACCGAGCGGATGAACGGTACCGTGACGCGGCGCTGCGCCGCGAGTGCAGCCTCATCGAGCGTATCGAGCAGCTGGTAGAGCGTCGGCAGATCGCGCGGAAATCGCCGCTGCAGGTACATCGCGGTTTCCTCGGGCAAGTCCAGTCCGCGTGCATGCGCACGCAACCGCAGCGCCTCGCGTTGATCGGTCTCATTCAGCGGCCGCAGTGTCAGGAGCGTCGCAGCGGCGAAGCGCGAAGCCAGATCGGGCAGCGCAAATGCAAGCCGCCGCGGTGGCTCCGGAGCGGTCGTCACCAGCGCCGCGCCACACTCCTGCGCCTCGCGGTACAACCCGAACAGCCGCTGCTCCCAGAGGCGATCGCCCGCGATTGCTTCGAGATCGTCGAGCGCCAGCAGGCGCATGTGCTGCCAGCCCGCGAGCGTCTCGACTCCGAGCGCGTGCAGTTGCCGCAGCGGCAGATAGGCGGATTCGAAGCCGCTTCGCTGCGCGCGCGCGCACAGCGCCTGCAACAGATGAGTCTTGCCGACGCCCGTGGGTCCGCAGAGCCAGGCCACCTCGCCGGTCGCGCCGGAGGCAATTGCCAGGAGAGTTTCGACCGCTTCGCGGTTGGAACCGGGCACGAAACTCTCGAACACCGCGCGCTCGCGCAGCCGCATGGCGAGCGGTAATTGCTGCATCACCACGCCTCAGCGCTCACGGCGTGCCACTCACGCGCGCGCGACCTCGAGGGCACGCTGGGTAAACTCGCGCACATACAGGAAGCCGCTCAGCAGTAAGGTCGCACAGATCGGCGGAATCAATGCCCCGACCCAGCCCTCGGACGGCAATCCAAAAGCCTTGTTCGACACCAACACCAGCACGTACAGCAGCTGCAGCAGCGTGTTGATCTTGCTGCTGATCATGGGCCGGCCGTTGAGCGGACCCCAGCCGATCCGATACACCAGCGCGCCGACCCCAATCAGGACGTCCCGGGTCACAGCGAGCACCGTCAGCCACTGCGGAATCAGCTGATACCAGGTCGCAACCAGAAACACCGCAACCAACAGCAGTTTGTCACCGAGCGGATCGAGAATCTTGCCCAACTCCGATGTCCAGTGATAGCGCTTCGCCAGAAAGCCGTCGAGGCCGTCGCTGGCAGCGGCGATGAAGAGCAGCAACAGCGTACGCTGGTAGTCGGCCTGCGCCAGCGACACGACGATCGGCCAGATCAGGGCGATGCGCAGCAGACAGATCAGATTCGGCAGGTGGCGCATGCGGCGCGCTCAAAGTCCGCTCTGATAGCGGTACTGCAGCACGCCATCGCCGTCACTGCCGCCGGCTCGCAGGCGTTCACCCGCCAGTACCCGCGTCAGTGCCGCCGCGCCGCCGCGCGACTTGAAGTGCAGCGTGAGCTGATCGGCATCCACCGCGCGGATGGTCAGATCGGTGACCCCCGGCGCAGTGCCGAGCGAATCGAGCACGGCGGTAAAGCTCGCGAGATCGGCAACGCCCGCGACCCGGCAGTCGAACTCGGTCGCCGGTGCGCTGCCGAGTTCGCGCGAAGCGCGCACCAAAGCGTCAGCGGCACCGTCGATGGCGGCCGCGGCGCTTCCGGTCCAGTGACCTTCGGCGCTCGGCGCCAGCAATGACCATTGCAGTGTTTGCGGATCCGACGTCGCGGGCTGCGCGAGCAGAGCCGCCCCGGCTCCCGCGCGGCGTGCCGCCGCCAGCACCGCGGCTCCGCCCGCCGGAGCTCCGGCGATGCCGGCGGCTCCGGGGCTATCCGCCGATACCAGCGCGATCGGCAGCCCGCGCACTGCGGCCTCGGCGCTGAGCTGCGCACGCAGCTCATCGGTGGCCGTGCCGCCGAGCGCAGGCAGCACCACCCAGACCAGCGGACGTTCCGGATCCCATACGCTGCGCCCGGCAGTGGCCACCGCGCTACGCAACGCAGTGGCATCGAAAATGACCTGAGTCGCTCCGCGTGTGGTGTTGCGCTCGACCTGCACGTAGCGCCGCGCCTCCTCGATGACGCCCGCCAGTGCGGGATCGTCGGCTGCGTCACGCGTGCCCACGAGCCGCACCAGCACCTCGCGCATCGCCAGCTGCGCCGCGCGTTGCGGATCGCTCTCGGGCACGATTGCGGCGTACAGCGAAGGCACCGGAGCGGCGCCGGCCACGGCCGTCCAGGCGCTGCACAGTAACGGCCACAGCCGCCAGACCGACAGATATTCGCGCGCTCGATGCATGATTGGCTGGCTCAGTCGGCTACTATAACGTGCTCAGCCGGCCAAGGCGTACGACGCAGCCGACGTTTCCGGACCCATCCGCATGAGCGCGCCAAAGAGTTATACGTACCGGGATGCGGGCGTCGATATCGATGCCGGCGATGCGCTCGTCGAGCGCATCAAACCGCGCGTGGCACGCACCACGCGGCCCGAAGTATTGGCCGGCATCGGTGGCTTCGGCGCGCTGGTCGAG
>DASYNV010000263.1:0-3679 GCA_036008365.1 Steroidobacteraceae bacterium
CATTGACTATTCCCGGGCGGGCGGCGCGATCGACGGTGATCGAATCGATCGCAAGGCCGTAACGCTGATCGAGCGTAGCAAGCCAGGTCACCAAGGTATCGAAGGGAGCCGACTCCAACTGCACGCGTACGCCGCTGCCGCTCGGTTGCGTTCCCTTCAAGGCGCTGCCGAGGCCGGCCTCGCGGCCGACGCGGTCGACGACGACCATGGGGGCCTCGCCGGTGTCGGTAGCGATCGTGCCGCTGCCCGATTGCACTTCGGCGGCGTTCACCTGCATCCAGGCGTAATCCTCGCGCCGCGAATCGACTCGCTTGACGGCATCCGTGACGGCCGAGTGCAGCGGCAGCAGCACGCCGAGCACAAGAATCAACACCGCGAGCGTCAGCGCGCCGCCGGCCACCATGCGCTGCTCGCGCTGCTGCAAGGCGCCGTACCAGGCTTTGAGCTTGGCGAGCAGCTCGTTCATGGATGTCCTTTGGCGCCCGCCACGCGCACCTGCAAATGCGCGTCGATGCCGCCCTCGACCGGCTGCGAGGACTGGATGTCGGCCGTCAAGCCTTGCTTGCTCACCTGCTGAGAGAGCTGCGACAGCGCGCTGAGGCTGGGGGCCGTCACACGCAAGTCGAGAGCCTGCTCGCGATAGCTGAGCGAATCGATGCGCGTATCCGACCCCGGCGATATCGCGCCGCTCAGCACCTCGAGAGCATGCAGGAAGTACTCGGGCCCGGCGCCGGAATGGCGGATCCGGTCGAGGCGCGACTGCATCTGGCGGCGCGGATCCTGCATCTTCTCGGAAGGCATGACCTGCTGGAAGATTTGCGAGATCTGGGTGTCGAGCGACTGGGTCTCGTGATTGGCTTGATGGATTCGGATCATCGCAGCCGCGATATGCGCGAACAACAGCCCGCCCGCGAGCATTGCGGCGGTGCGCCAGCGCAGCCAGCGGGCGTTGTAGTCGGTGGAGCGCGCGAACTCGCCCTGCAGCAGATTCACGGCCTCGGTGCCTTGCAGATTGCGCGCGAGCCACACCAGAGGACCATCGGTGAGTATTTGCACCTTGAGCGCTGCGAACATGCCCGCCAGCCCCTGAAACTCGTCCTGTACCCGCGTCCAGTCCTCCCGGCTCGCATACAGCACGGCGCTCTCGAGCGGCGCGGGCACTTCACCTTCGGGCGTCGGCTCGGCCAAGGGATCGGGTATCACGCCCGCCACGACCAAGGCCTCGGTGACTGGCGTGAGCTCGACCGCGAACGGCAATGCGCCGGGGCGGCGCACGGTGAGGCGCGGGCCCTCGAGCCACAGCACCGTGTGTCCGGGATTCTCCGGTACGAGCGAGATATCGGGATAGATCGCCACGGGATCGATGCCGGCCGCCGCGAGTTGTGCGATCCAGCCCTGCAGCGTGGTGCGCGAGACCACCGCGACCGGCGTGCGCCCGCCGGGGCGTCGGCGACCGATTGAAAAGGACAGCTGATCGACATCCTCGGTGAGCTGCTCCTCGAGCGCGAACGGCACCGCACGCGCAAGCTTCACACCGCTCCCCGGGGGCAGCTCGGGCTCGGCAAGCAGGATGTGCGAGGCGGGTGCCAGCGCCACCACCCGCGCTGAGCGCGCCACCGCTGCGGCCAGGCTCAAGGGGCCACGCTGACGCGCGGTGCTCGGTGCGCCCGAGTCCTCGATACTGAGCCACTCGGTCTCCTCTTCGCCGGGTGCGGGAAGGCGCAGCAACAGTGTATGAGGCATGTTTTCTAGGGCGTTCCGAAAGTGCGCAGCAACGGCGTGATTTTACCGCCGGCCGTTCGATACAAAAGACTGTACAAGGTGAATTCGGTAGTGCCAAGCGTGACGCGCGTCGTGAGACGAAAATACATGCTCGTGTCGGAGTACCAATTTGCGACACCTGCCGCCACCGTGGGGCCGAGCACATTGGCGAACGTCTGCTTGTCGGGGAAGCAGCCGCTCTTGCGCTCGCTCGCAAGCAGCTCGGGGGTGTAGTCGCTGCCGAGGTTCTCCGCAAAGCTCTGCAGTACCGGTGCCGGTGCCGTGCAGATATTGATCTTCGCCGTGGCGGTCGGCAGCGCCGTCACGTAGGGCGCGATTTTGCGATAGCGGTCGGCGCCGAAACCCGGCATGTTCATGAGCTCGCTCGGGCTCATCATGGGCCAGTTGCCGGTGCGATAGGGTGGAGTCTGCGAGGTGTAGACCGAGTCTTCCGCTCCATCGGGCTCGCCGGGCTGATCGTCGGCATCGATCCAATCGCGCGCGATGCCCGCCCATTTGGCCTCGAGCCCCACGGCGACCAGCAGGCGCTGGAACTGCTGCAACGGCACCGGATCCTGGGCGATCTGCCCGTTTTGCCCCTGCACCACGTGCGCGAGATTGTTGAGGTTGAAGCGGCCTTGCATGTCCTCGATCGCGCCCTGCAAGACACCGATCGGCTCCCCCTCGGGATCGTCCTCGGGGGTGATGGGCATGGGTTGCGTCGGTTGCGCCCAGGCTTGCGCCAGCGTGACCTGGTTGCTGTTGCCGGACGTCGTCGCGCCGATGCTGTTGTTCGGGTTCGTGCCGTTGCCGTTCCCGCTATTCGCGAGCGGCTGCCCGTTCGGACCCATCTGCACGCCTTGCATCGATTGGGTCAGCACGTCGGCGGCGAGCGCTTCTGCGCCCATGCCGAAATGAAAGGCCTGCTCCGTCGCCATGATGCTGATGGTGCGGCGGCGCTCGATCCAGCCGTCGAAGCTCAGCTTGGTGGCGAGAATCGCAGCGAGCGCGACCAGGATGAGCGCGATGATGAGCGCGACCCCGCGCTCGCGCCGCGGGTCGGGGGCTCTTTCGAATCGCCCCTTTGTGCTCATCCGGCCACCTCGACCACCCGCTGCACGCGCCCCCAGTCCTTGAACTCGATGGTGATCTCGACCGCCACCGGACGTACCCACAGCCCCTCGGCCTGCGGCAGATTGGGCGGCGGCCATTGGGTCTGCCAGGTTTGATTGCCGTCGAGGTAGCGGAACTGCACGGTCTTCACGCCGCTGAACAAGTCCTGAATCTGCGGTTGGGTGGCGAGCACCGTGTCGAGCGAGGTGGTGTAGCTGCGCTTCACCACGTCGTCGACCAGTGCGTAGGACACTCGCTGCAGCGTGCTGCGCTGTTGTCCGGCCGTGTTCGACCAGCCGGCGCGCGTGAGCTGCGCGAGCGGCACGGTGGTCTTGCTCGAGCCGCCGCCGAGCGAGGACTGAAACCCGGGATCCGCATTGAATTGCTGCGACTTGAATTGCTGCTGGAAGGTGGACCCCAGCGCACCGCCGCTGCCGAAGGCAGTGTTGCCGACGCCTGCACTCGTGCCATTGCCGCTGTAGCCGAGCAACGCGGGTATGCGCGACTGACCGAGCGGATCGCGCACAGGGCGCGGCACCATTTGCACGAAATCCATGATCATCATGCGCATGCCGAACTCGATTTCACGCGAGCGCTTGAGCGACTCTTCGCTGCGCTCGGCCGAGATGCGCGCGGCGCGATAGGTCTCGTAGCCGAGTGCGGACATGATGCTGAGAATGAGCAGTGCGACCAGGATCTCGATCAGGGTGAAGCCGCGGCCGCGCCTAGGCAGGGAGGCTCGAGAGGGAAGTGTGGTCACGGGTTGATCTGACCCGAGCCCGTTGGGGTGGTCGGGGTCGTGGGC
>DASYNV010000264.1:0-13726 GCA_036008365.1 Steroidobacteraceae bacterium
GAGGGAGAACAATGGTCAAATTGCGCGTCAACGGCCAGGACCGTGCGTTCGACGGCGACCCGTCGATGCCGCTCCTGTGGTATCTGCGCGACGAGCTCAGCCTCACCGGCACCAAGTTCGGTTGCGGCATGGCGCTGTGCGGCGCCTGCACCGTGCAGCTGCAAGGTCAGCCGATCCGCTCCTGCTCGATGCCGCTATCGGCCGTGGCGGGCAAGCAGGTCACGACCATCGAGGGTCTGCAGAGTAAACCGGCCAAGGCCGTCCAGGCCGCATGGATCAAGCTGCAGGTGCCGCAATGCGGCTACTGCCAGTCCGGGCAGATCATGTCCGCGACCGCATTGCTCGAGAGCAATGCCGCTCCGACCGACGCCGACATCGATGGTGCGATGAGCGGCAACATCTGCCGCTGCGCCACGTATGCACGTATCCGGGCTGCGATCCACGATGCGGCGGAGGCCATAAAGGTATGAGCGCGTCGTCCAATTCAACGCGTCGCGCATTTCTCAAGGGCGCGGGCACAGCTACGGCCATCGCGCTTACGATCGGCTTCGAATGGGCCGGCCCTTCGCGCCGGGCGATGGCCAAGGCGACACCGGCCGGCGCACCGTTCGCGCCCAACGCCTTCGTGCGCATCGGTGCCGACAACACTATCACCGTCATTGCCAAGCACTTGGAAATGGGCCAGGGCTCCTACACCGGCATCGCCACGGTGCTGTCGGATGAACTCGATGCCGATTGGTCGCTGGTGCGCGTCGAAAGCGCGCCTGCGGATGCCAAGCGCTATGCGAACCTGGCCTTCGGCACCCTGCAGGGCACGGGCGGCAGCTCGGCGATGGCGAACTCGTGGATGCAGCTGCGTGAAGCCGGCGCCAAGGCACGCGCGCTGCTGCTCGCGGCCGCGGCTGCGCAGTGGCACGTACCGGTCGAGAAGCTCACGGTCAAGGAAAGCATCGTTTATCACCCGGACGGCAGAACCCAGGCGAGCTTCGGCTCGCTGGTGGCGAGGGCCGCGAGCCTGCCGGTGCCGGAAAAAGTCGCGCTCAAGGATCCGAAGGACTTCAAGCTCATCGGACGTCGAGCGTCTCCGCGTGTCGATGTCGCTGCCAAGTGCGACGGTAGCGCACAGTTCACGCTCGATGTGGCGTTGCCCGGTATGTTGGTGGCGCTCATCAAGCGCCCGCCGCGCTTTGGCGGCACGGTGCGATCCTTCGATGCCGCGGCCGCGAGCGCAATCCCGGGCGTCGTCAAGGTCGTGCAGGTGCCGCGCGGTGTGGCCGTGATCGCCAAGAGCTTCTGGGCCGCGAAGCAGGGACGCGAGGCGCTCAAGGTGGACTGGGATGAGAGCGGCGCCGAAACGGGCAGCTCCACCGCGATCATGGCCGAGTACCGTCAACTGGCCGAGAAGCCCGGCGCGAATGCGCGCAACGACGGTGATGCGGCCAAGGCGCTCGGCGCTGCCGCGCACACGGTCACGGCGAGTTTCGAATTCCCGTATCTGGCGCACGCACCGATGGAGCCGCTCGACGCCGTGGTCAAGCTCACGGCCAACAGCTGTGAGATCTGGGCGGGCGATCAATTCCAGACGGTCGATCAGGGCAACGCCGCCAGGACGGCCGGCCTCGCGCCGGAGCAGGTCAGCATTCATACGCTGTATGCCGGCGGCAGTTTCGGACGGCGCGCCAATGTGTATTCGGACTACATCGCCGAGGCCGTTTCAGTCGCCAAGGCCTTTGGCACCGACGGCACGCCGATCAAGCTGCAGTGGACGCGCGAGGACGATATTCACGGCGGCCTCTACCGACCCATGTACTTCCACAAGCTCGAGGCCGGTTTGAACGGCAAGCACGAGCTGACCGGTTGGCGACACATCATCGTGGGCCAGTCGATTCTGGCGGGAACCCCGCTTGCCGCCAGGAACAAGGACGGCATCGATGCGACCTCGGTCGAAGGCGCTGCGACGATCGCCTACGACATCCCCAATATCAACGTGCAACTGACGACCACGAACGTCGGCGTCCCGGTCCTCTGGTGGCGCGTCGTGGGCAGCTCGCACACGACCTTCGCGGTCGAGGCCTTCATCGATGAGGTCGCGCACGCTGCGGGGCAGGACCCATTCGCGTTTCGACGCCAGCTGCTCGAGCACGCACCGCGCATGAAGGGCGTGCTCGAGCTCGCGGCCGAGAAGGCCGGCTGGAGCAGTGGACCGATGCCGAGGGGCAGGGGCCGCGGCATCGCCGTGTGCGAGGCCTTCAAGACCTTCGTTGCGCAGGTCGCCGAGGTCACGGTCGATCAGACCGGTCAGGTCCGCGTCGACCGTGTCGTGTGCGCCGTGGACTGTGGCACGCCGATCAACCCCGACGTCATTGCGGCGCAGATGGAGGGCGGCATCGGCTTCGCTCTCGGCGCCGTGCTCTATGGCGCCATCACGCTCAAGGACGGGCGGGTCGAGCAGGATAATTTCAACAATTATCGTGTGCTACGCATGAACGAGATGCCGAAAGTCGAAGTGCATATCGTGCCGTCGACCGAGGCGCCGACCGGGGTCGGCGAACCGGGCGTCGCGCCACTTGGACCGGCCGTGGCCAACGCCGTGTTCGCGGCCACGGGCAAGCGTATTCACCTCCTGCCGTTCCCGAAACCGGAGCCGACATGAGCACCTCAACGTCTCGGCCGATCCTGCGGATTGTGGGGGCGCTCATCCTCATCGCCCTCCTCGTTACGGGCTATGAGGTACTCGGGCCCCAGCCTACCGATTTCGCCGGCGGCAAACGCATCGCGCTCACGGCGTATCACGAGCAGAATCCCACGGGCGTTCCGGCCGAACTGACATCGGCCAGCCTCATCGAGCGCGGCGAATACCTGGCGCGTGCCGCCGATTGCGAGGTGTGTCATACGGCCGAGGGTGGTACGCCGTACGCGGGCGGTCGCGCGTTCGTATTGCCGTTCGGCACGCTGTACTCCACCAACATTACGCCTGATCCAACCACCGGCATCGGCGGCTACACCGACGCCAATTTTCTCGATGCCATGCACAAGGGCATCGGTCGCGACAACACCAAGCTGTACCCGGCGATGCCGTACGCCAGCTATACCTATATGTCGGATGCCGATGCGCTCGCCATCATGGCCTATCTCTTCTCGCTGCCGCCGGTGAAAGCGCCCGCGCCGCAGAACAGCCTCGCGTTCCCGTTCAATCAGCGCAGCCTCATGAGCGTCTGGTCGCTGCTGTTCAATTCCGACAAGCGCTTCGAGCCCAACGTCGAGCGCAGCGCGCAGTGGAATCGCGGCGCCTACCTGGCCGAGGCCATGGGACACTGCGGTGAGTGTCATACCCCGCGCAATCTGTTCTTTGCGCTCAACAACCGGCAGAAGTTCGCGGGCGCCGTGCAGGCCGGCTGGCGGGCATACAACATCACGCCCGACAAAGACAGCGGCATCGGCGGCTGGAGCGATGCCGACCTCGCGCACTATCTGTCCTTGGGTCACGCGGACGGACGCGGTACCGCGGCGGGGCCGATGGGTGAGGCAGTCGATGCGAGCCTCAAATTCCTGAAGCCCGACGACATCGGCGCGCTCGTGGCCTATCTGCGCTCCGTAACCAGCAAGTCGAGTTCGGATCTTCCACAACCCCGAGCCAACCCCGCGCCGCGGACGCCATCCGACAGCCAGACAGCGCGTGTGGATCCGCACGGCAAGGCTGTCTACGAAGGTGCCTGCGCGGGCTGTCACGGTTGGTCCGGCGAAAGCCCGATCATCCCGGCAGCGGATCTGACGGGCACTCGCGCCGTCAACGATCCCACGGCCACCAACGTGGTACAGGTCATCATTCGCGGCGGACCGCGGCACGTCGCCAACGATCCGAGCAACATGCCGGCCTTCGGCAGCACGTATTCGGACGAGGAGATCGCCAGCGTCGCGAACTATGTCACGGCTCGATTCGGCGCGAAAGGTTCGGAACTGACCGCCGCGAACGTGGCGAAACTGCGCACCGAGGACTGAAGGCGTTTCTATCGAGGCGACGGCGACGGCGACACCGCCGCGCCGCCGGCGTCCTCGGTCGCGAGTCCGCCGATGGCCGCCCAATCGAGCTTCTCGCCACCCTGCGCCAGCAGTCGCAGGAAGCGATCGTTGAGCAGACTCACGATCGGCATCGGCACGCGCAGGCTCTCGGCTGCAGCCATCGTCAGGCGGATGTCCTTGTACCCGAGTGGTGAGGCGAAGGCGGCCGGCTCAAACTTGCCCTCGGCGATCAGGCCGCCGTAGATCTTGTACGACGGCGCCGGAAACATGGTCGAGGTCAGAAGCTCGACGTACGCCTTGCGATCGATCCCTGCCTTGCCGATCAATGCGATGGCTTCGCCGAGCGATTCAATCGCTGCAGCGATCAGGAAATTACCGCTGAGCTTGATCAGATTGGCGGCACTCGGCTCGGTGCCCATTGGGATCGTCTTCTGTCCCGCGGCGTCGAACAGCGGCTGGCAGGCCTCGATGGCGGCCGGATCACCGGCGGGCACGATGAACAGCTTGGCTGCGGCGGCGGCCTCGGGCCGTCCAAACACCGGCGCGGCCACATAGCGCTGGCCGGCCTTCGAGTGCGTCTCGGTGAGACGCTTGGACAGCGCCACGCTGATGGTGCTCATCGACACGTGGACGGCGGCCCTCGGCAGCGTCGCGAGCAGCCGCTCATCGCCCCAGACCGTTTCGGTGACGGCGTTGTCATCGGCGAGCATCGTTATGACTGCCTCGCCGCGACAGGCATCCGCAATGCGCGCGGCCTTGCGCGCGCCCAGCTTGACCAGCGCGTCGGCCTTGTCGGCGCTGCGATTGTAGACCGTGACCTCGTGTCCGGCCTTGACGAGGTTCGTCGCGATGGGCGAACCCATGCGACCCAAGCCGATGAAACCGACCTTCATGCGAATCTCCTGCAAATTGCCGCCGTCCGCGCTGCGGCCCGTGATGTTGGAGCGACCTCTGCCGCCTGTATATCGGTGTCGTCCGACGCCGGGCTCACTTTCGCAGCGCCGGTGCCGGATCACGCACTGCGAGCGTATAGAGCGCGATCAATGGCGGCACGACAAAACACCAGTTACCCCGAAAGGCATAGAACAGCGCCGCTCCCGTGCAGCCGAGCGCAAACGCGGCAACGCTCGCCGACATGCGCTTGAGCCGCCCCCGAATGGTCCGCCTGTCCTCGGTCGACAGGCGCCCCATGGTGTCGGCCAGATCGATCATGAGTTGCGTGGTGTTGCCGGTCATGATGGTCGTCGGCGATGTGTTCGCCATGTGAATGCGATGGGTTGCGTTCTGGATCGCCATCGCCGTCACCAGCGTCATGCCCGTGACCAGCGCCTGCCAGCCGTCGCCGCTGTGGAAGGGACCTAAGCGGATCGCAAGGTAAGCACCGGTGATCAGCAACAGCAGCATGACGCCGAGCAGCGTGCGCAGCGCCGGCCAGGGACCGGCCGGCAGCGCGTTGCTGAGCAGGCGCGTCGTGAGCACCACGGCGCAGAACATCGGCAGGGCCAGCAGCTTCGCCACCACGCCGCTGGTGCCGAGTACCAGCGCCGCGCCGAGCGTGACGAAATTACCGGTGACGTGCGAGGTGAACAGTCCGTGCAGCGCCAGGAATCCGGCCGTGTCGACGAAGCCGCCGTTGACGCTGAGCAGCACCGGGAGGGAAGGTTTCATCGCACGATATCCTCGAGGAGCGCGAAACCGCCAGTGTAAAATGAAGCCGACCCCCATAGGAGAAATGGCCGCAGCGCCCGCTGCGGTCAATGCCGCGAGTGGGCTTCGATCCAGGTCTGGGCCTCGGCGTTGATGTCGCGCGGATTGCGGCCGGCGGCGGCGATCGGCGCGCCGATCACGACGCGGATCGTTCCGGGCTTCTTCATCAGTCCGCGGCGCGGCCAGAAGTAGCCCGCGTCATGCGCGATCGGCACGATCAATCGCCCGGTTTCCGATGCCAGCAGCGCGCCGCTGACACCGTACTTGCGCGTCTCGCCGGGCGGCATGCGTGTGCCCTCGGGAAAGATCACGATCCATTCGCCTTCGGCGAGCCGCGCCTTGCCCTGCTCGAGCACGCTGCGCACGGCAATCGCGCCGCTGCCGCGGTCGACGGCAATGGCACGCAGCAGCTTGATGCCCCAGCCGACGAACGGTATCCAGGTGAGCTCGCGCTTGAGCACCCACACGTGAGGCGGCAGCAACAGCGCCTGCGCCACGGTCTCCCAGCTCGAGGAATGCTTGATGTACGCGATGTGATTGCCGGCCGGCAGGTGCTCGCGTCCCTCGACGCGATAGTCGAGCCGGCAGGTCCAGCGAAGCGCGCCCAAGATCACACGGGCCCAGACCCGCGCGAGCTCGAAGCGCCCACGGAACGGCAGCAGCAGGCAGGCGCATGAAAAGAAAATGCCGTAGAAAAAGGTCCACAGCAGGAAAAACGCCGTGAAGCACAGCGAGCACAGTAACTGCAGCGCCGATGCAGCAGCGGTCACGGCTCAGCCCGGCAGGCGCGACAGGTCGGCGATGCCGGCAAACAATGCCCGCAACTGTGCCAGCAGCGCCAGCCGGTTGTTACGCAGTGCCTCATCGGGATCGTTCACGAGCACGCGATCGAAGAACTGATCGACGCTGCTGCGTAAACCCGCCAGCCGATCGAACGCCGCGGCGTATTGACGCTCGCGGATCAGGGCTTCGACCGGCGCCCGCAAGCCATCGAGCGCACGGTGCAGTTCCTGCTCCGCCGGCTCGCGCAGCAGCTCGGTGCGGATGGCGTGCGTCGCACCGGCCGGCGCCGCGGCGGGCGCGGATTTCCGCAAGATGTTGGCGATGCGTTTGTTGGCGGCGGCCAGGCTTGCCCCCTCGGGCGTCCGCGTAAACGCCACCAGCTCGCGCAGCCGCGCATCGAAATCCAGCAGCGAGCCCGGCCGCGTCGCGAGCACCGCATCGAACATCTCGGTGCTGACGCCGCCACTGTCAGCGCGCTCGAGATGCTGCGCGCGCAACCGCTCCACGATGAAATCGTAAATCTCGCCGACCAGGGCCGCAGTGCGCGCGGCCACGTCCGGCAAGGGCACTTGCCGCACCGCGCGTTCGAGCAACGCCAGCAGATCGAGCTCGCGTTCGTGCTCGAGCACGATGCGCAGCACACCGATCGCGGCGCGACGCAACGCGAACGGATCGCGCGTGCCACTGGGCTTCTGGCCGATGGCGAAGATACCGGCGAGGGCATCAATCTTGTCGGCCAGCGCCACGGCATCACCGATCGCCGAACCCGGCAGCGCATCGCCGGCGCCCCGCGGCAGGTAGTGCTCACGGATCGCTTCGGCGACCGCGGCCGGTTCGCCGTCGGCGAGCGCATAGTAGCGGCCCATGATCCCTTGCAGTTCGGGAAATTCTCCGACCATCGCAGTCGACAGATCGCATTTGCAGAGGGTCGCGGCGCGCGCCGCGGCGGCGGCATCGGCGCCGATACTCGCGGCAATCGCTTCGGCCAGGGCCGCGATACGGCGCGTGCGGCTGGCCTGCGAGCCGAGCTGCGCCTGGTAGGTCACCGCTTCGAGTCCCTCGAGCCGCGAGCTGAGCGGCTGCCTGCGGTCCTGCCGCCAGAAGAATTCGGCGTCCGCGAGGCGCGGCCGCACCACGCGCTCGTTGCCCGCGCGCACGACCGCGGGCTCGGGGCTGTCGATGTTGCTGACCGTGATAAACCACGGCATGAGCTCGCCGTTCGCTTGCTCGAGCGCGAAGTAGCGCTGATGATCCTGCAGCGTCGAGATCAGCACCTCGCGCGGCAGCGCCAGGAAGCGCGCATCGAATTGACCGGCGATTGCCACCGGCCATTCCACCAGCGAGGTCACTTCATCGAGCAGTGCATCGGAGATGAGGGCGCGACCCTGGAGCGTCGCGGCGAGCGACTCGACTTGCGAGCGCAGTATCCGCTGGCGCTCATCGAATACGGGCAATACTCGGCCGCGCTGCTGCAGGATGCGTGCATAGCTCGCGGGCGAACGCAGCTTGAGCGCACCGGGCGCCATGAAGCGATGGCCGAAGCTCGCGGTGCCGGCGCTCACGCCGAGCATCGAGGCTGGGATCAGCTCGGATCCGTGCAGCATCAGCAGCCAGTGCACCGGCCTTACGAATTGCGCCTCGAGCGCACCCCAACGCATGCGACGCGGAATCGGCAGTGCATCGAGTGCTCCTTGCACCACGCCCGGCAGCAGCTCGGCGGCAGCGGCACCGCTCTTGCGTCCGCTGTAACGCAGATACTCATTGCCGCTGGCGTCGCGTTCGGTGCCAAGTGCCTCTACCGGTACGCCGCAGCTGTTGGCAAACGCGAGTGCCGCGCGGGTCGGAGCACCCGCGGCATCGAAGCTCAGCTTGCGCGGCGGTCCGCGACGCGTGATCTCCTGGTCCGGCTGCCGCAGGCTCAGGCGCCGCACCAGCAGCGCGAGCCGACGTGGCGTTGCATACGAGGTCGCCGCGCCATGCTTGAGTGCGAGTTCCTTGAGCCGTGCTATCACTCCGTCGGCAAACGCGCGCTCGAGCGTCCGCAGCGCCTTCGGCGGCAGCTCCTCGGTGCCGAGCTCGACCAGGAAATCGCGATTCATGGCGCCACGGCCTGCCGCAGCAGCGGAAAGCCAAGCGCTTCCCGGCTGGCGTAGTAGGCCTGCGCCACACCGCGCGCCAGCACGCGCACGCGCAGGATGTAGCGCTGCCGCTCGGTCACCGAGAGCGCGCCGCGCGCATCGAGCAGGTTGAAAGTATGCGAGGCCTTGAGCACCTGCTCGTAGGCCGGCAGTGCCAGCGGCACCGCCAGCAGCGCGTTGCAGGCGCTCTCGTGTTCGTCGAACCGTCGCAGCATCACCGCGGTGTCGGCATATTCGAAGTTGTACGTCGACTGTTCGACTTCATTCTGATGAAACACATCGCCGTAGCTGACGCGGCCGCTCGGGGCCTCCGTCCAGGTGATGTCGAAGATGCTTTCAACACCCTGCAGGTACATCGCCAGGCGCTCGAGACCATAAGTGAGCTCGCCGGTAACGGGCCGGCAATCGAGTCCCCCGACCTGCTGGAAGTAGGTGAACTGGGTGATCTCCATGCCGTTGAGCCAGACTTCCCAGCCGAGGCCCCAGGCGCCGAGCGTCGGCGATTCCCAGTTGTCTTCGACGAAGCGGACGTCGTGGATGCGCGGGTCGAAGCCGAGCGCACGCAGGCTGTCGAGATACAGCTCCTGAAAGCCCAGCGGCGAAGGTTTGATCACGACCTGGAACTGGTAGTAGTGCTGCAGCCGGAACGGGTTGGCGCCGTATCGACCGTCGGTCGGACGGCGCGAGGGCTGCACGTAGGCGGCGCTCCAGGGCTCGGGTCCGATCGAGCGCAGGAAGGTCGCCGGATGAAAAGTGCCGGCGCCGACTTCCATGTCGTAGGGCTGCAGGATCACGCAACCGCGCGCGGACCAGAAGTGCTGCAGGGCGAACAGTAAGTCCTGAAAAGTCTGGGGCTTGGGGCCGATCTTCGGTCGTTGCATCAGGTTCGGGGCCTACCAGCGGGACGCGCGAGTATAAGCGAGCGCAGATCCCGCGCCGGAGCTTCCCGCGGCGCCCTGAGGAGCCGCCGCGCTGCCGAAGGGCGGGACTATGACATATGCACTATGATAGGGCATTGGCGCGCTCGCAGGGATCGCGCAAATTCCTAAACGTCCGAATTCTCAAGCAAATTGAGTGGATAACGGTTGGCACGCTGGCTGCATCCTAATGGGGCTCAGCCAATAACAATCAATCAACAGGAGGCGATATGAGTTCACGCGATGTACTGCACTTGATCAAGGAAAAAGAGGTGAAGTGGGCCGATCTGCGGTTCACCGACACCCGAGGCAAGGAGCAGCACGTCAGCATTCCGGCACGTTATGTGACCGAGGAGTTCTTCGTCGAAGGCAAGATGTTCGATGGCTCGTCGATCGCGGGCTGGAAGGGCATCAACGAGTCGGACATGATTCTGCTGCCCGACGCGTCGACCGCCGTGCTCGATCCGTTTTTCGAGGACGCGACGGTCAATCTGCGCTGCGACATCATCGAGCCGGCGACCATGCAGGGCTATGAGCGCGACCCGCGCTCGCTCGGCAAGCGCGCCGAGGCGTATCTGAAGTCCACGGGCATCGCCGATAGCGCGCTGTTCGGACCCGAGAACGAATTCTTCATCTTCGACAGCGTGCGCTGGGGCTCGAATCTGCACAGCGCGTTCTACGACATCGACTCGGTCCAGGGCGCCTGGAATTCCGAGACCCGCTATGACGAGGGCAACAAAGGCCATCGCCCCGGTCTCAAGGGCGGTTACTTTCCGGTGCCGCCGGTCGATGCCTACCAGGACATCCGCGCCGCGATGTGCAAGGCCTGCGAGGAAATGGGCCTGATCGTCGAGGTGCACCATCACGAAGTCGCCACCGGCGGGCAGAGCGAGATCGGTATCGGCGCCAACACGCTGGTCAGGAAGGCTGACGAGGTTCAGATCCTCAAGTACGCGCTGCATAACGTCGGCGCGAGCTACGGCAAGAGCGTCACCTTCATGCCGAAGCCGCTGGTCGGCGACAACGGCAGCGGCATGCACGTGCACCAGTCGCTATCGAAGGACGGCAAGAATATCTTTGCCGGCGATAAATACGCCGGTCTGTCGGAGATCTGTCTCTACTACATCGGTGGCATCATCCGGCATGCGCCGGCGATCAACGCGCTCACCAACGCCACCACCAACAGCTACAAGCGGCTGGTGCCCGGCTTCGAGGCGCCCGTGATGCTGGCGTATTCGGCGCGCAATCGTTCGGCCTCGATCCGCGTACCCTGGGTCTCGAGCCCGAAGGCGCGCCGCATCGAAGTGCGCTTCCCGGATTCGACCGCGAATCCGTACCTGGCGTTCGCAGCCATGATGATGGCCGGCCTCGACGGCATTCAGAACAAGATTCATCCGGGCGAGCCCGCCGACAAGGATCTCTACGATCTCGAGCCGGAGGAGGCCAAGCACATCCCGACCGTGTGCCATTCACTGGATATGGCACTGGAGGCACTGGACAAGGATCGCGAGTTCCTCAAGCGCGGCGGCGTATTCACGGACGATGTCATCGATGCCTATATCGGTCTCAAGATGCAGGAGGTCACGCGCCTGCGGATGACCACGCATCCGGTCGAGTTCGATATGTATTACAGCGTCTGAGCTTATGGTAGCTGGGGCGCGGTGAACGTAGCAGGAGGCAGTCGACAAGCCACCGACGCCCACGGCCATTTTTGTGCGCCATGGCCGCGAAGCGGTATGCTTGGAAACGATGCGATCCACCGTTCGCCGCGGCTTGGTGGCCTTGAGTCTGCTTGCACTGAGCGGCTGGGGAGCGGCCGCGACTTTGTACAAGTGGGTCGATGCGCAGGGCGTGGTGCACTATTCCGACACCCCGCACCCGGGCGCCGAGGTGATCCAGGTGTCCGGGGCGCAGACGTATCACGACCCGCCAGTGCCGACGACCCCCGCAGCCGCGGCGGCGCCGCAGCTCACCAACGCAGCTTATGTCGCCTGCTCCATCACGCAGCCGGCCAACGAGGCCGCGCTGTTCGCGCCCGAGTCGGTCGATGTCAGCGTCCAGTCGAATCCGGCGTTGCGGGCGGGCGATCAGCTCAGCGTCCAGGTCGATGGGCAGGCGCTGGCGCCGGTCAGCGAGGACGGTCTGAAGTTTCAGCTGCAGGCACCCGATCGCGGCACGCATACCGTGAGGGCGCAGATACGCGGTGCGGACGGCTCAGTGCTCTGCGATGCGCCGGCGGTGAGTTTCTCGGTGCAGCGGCCCTCGGTCAACTCGCCCGCCTCGCCGGTCAAACCTCACTAGAATCGGGTTTTTCGGCCACCGCGGAGCGACGCGATGGCCATTGAATACTTCAGCCCCTCGCCGCTGTCGCATTTCGATCCCGCCGACCTGCTCGACGTGCTGTCGACCGGTCTGGTCATGCTCGATGCGCAGCTGTGCGTGGTCTACGCCAACGTCGGCGCGCAGGACCTGCTGGCCGTCGGACTGAACCAGGCGCGCGGCCATCCGATCACCGAGCTGTTCGAGGACTCGCAGGCGCTCGATCTGCTGCTGCGTCGATCGTTGGAACGCGGCGAGCCGTATTCCGGGCACGAGATCGCGCTCATTCCGAGGCTCAAGCAGGGTCATCGCGAGCCGGTGGTGGTCGATGTGACCGTGACGCCGCTCGAAGGACAGGTGACCGGCACACATCTGCTGCTGGAACTGGCCGATGCGCGCACGCGCCAGCGCATCTCGCGCGAGAGCGAGATGCTGTCGCGGCTCGATGGCAGCCGTCTCATGCTGCGCCAGCTCGGGCACGAGATCAAAAACCCGCTCGGAGGCCTGCGCGGTGCCGCGCAGCTGCTCGATCGCGAGCTGCACGACGGCGGTCTCAAGGAATATACGACCGTCATCATCAACGAAGCCGACCGCCTGCGCGCGCTGGTCGACAGCATGCTGGGGCCGTCGGCTCCGCCGCAGAAAGTGTCGGTCAACATTCACGAGCTCTGCGAACACGTGTTTCATCTGCTGCGCAGCGAAGCCGCCGCCGGCATCACCATCGAGCGCGACTACGATCCGAGCCTGCCGAACGCCCTGTTCGCTCGCAACGAGATCATCCAGGCGCTGCTCAATGTGGCGCGCAATGCGCTGCAGGCGGTCGATCCGGCCGACGGCCGCGTGATCCTGCGCACCCGTGTCCTGACCAACATCAACATCAGCACGGTGCGTCATCGCCTGGTCGCGAACCTTCAGGTCGAGGACAACGGGCACGGCGTGCCGCAGGAACTGCAGCGCAGCGTGTTCTACCCACTGGTCACGAGCCGCTCGACCGGGACCGGGCTCGGACTCGCGGTGGCGCAGGATCTCGTGACGCGCCATCGCGGCATCGTCGAATTCGAAAGCAGGCCCGGACATACCGTTTTTTCACTCTTACTCCCGCTGGAAGGTGCTGAATGACTGCTCAACCGCTGCGTGTCTGGCTCGTCGACGACGATACCTCCATACGCTGGGTGCTCGAGCGCGCCCTCAAGAACGGGGGCATGGTGCCCAAGGCATTCGATGCCGCGGAGCCCGCGCTCGCAGCCTTGCGCAATGACACCCCGGATGTGTTGATCACCGACATCCGGATGTCCGGACACTCGGGGCTCGACCTGCTGCGACGGGTTCACGATGCCCATCCGGAACTGCCGGTCATCGTCATGACGGCCTATTCGGACCTCGGCAGCGCCGTCTCCGCCTACGAGAGCGGCGCGTTCGAATATCTCGCCAAGCCGTTCGATATCGACCAGGCGGTCGACCTGGTCAAGCGCGCGGCCGCAGCCGGCGTACGCAGCGTCGATGGCGTGGTGTCGACGCCCACGATCCCGGAGCTGCTCGGCCGCGCGCCGGCGATGCAGCAGGTGTTTCGTGCCATCGGCCGCCTGTCGCGCTCGAGCGTGAACGTGCTGATCACCGGCGATTCCGGCACCGGCAAGGAGCTCGCGGCGCGCGCTCTGCACGAGCACAGTACGCGTGCCAACAAGCCGTTCATCGCGCTCAATACGTCGGCGATCCCGGCCGAGCTGCTGGAATCGGAGCTGTTCGGCCACGAGAAGGGCGCGTTCACCGGCGCCGACAGCCTGCGTCGCGGCCGCTTCGAACAGGCCGATGGCGGCTCGCTGTTCCTGGATGAAATCGGCG
>DASYNV010000265.1:0-5409 GCA_036008365.1 Steroidobacteraceae bacterium
CCAGATTCGCGAGGCCCGAACACGGCTGGAGACCATCCAGAAATGGAGCGTAGGCAACGCGGGGGCCAAAACGGTGATCGAGGCGGCGACTGCGCTCGGCACCAAGATGGCGCCGATCGAAGGGCGGCTGCTGCAGGTGAAGTTGGCCGCTTCCGAGGACAATCTGCGCTATCCGAACATGCTCAACGAACAGTACGACACCTTCGCCGCCACGCTCGACAGCGAAGATTTCGGTCCGACCGAGTCGCAGCGCCAGGTGTACGCCTACCTGCACGGCGAGCTCGCGGGTGAACTCGCGAAATGGCGCGCCGTCCGCGATACCGATTTGCCGGCGTTGCAAGCGCTGCTGCGCGATCGCGGCGTGCCCCTGATCGGCGATGTGAAATCGCCATGAACCGGTTGCCCGCGCGCGCGGTTACTGCGTCACCCCGGAAACCGGCACGAGCTGCTCGTTCGAGACCTCACTCGGCGCAGGCGCCATGACGTATTTCACGACCAGGCGCGCGCTGTAGCCTCGCTCGCCGTCCCAGGAAGAGAAGTCCGTGCAGACCTGTTTCGTCTGGGGGGACTCGGCCCGCTCGAATGTCTTGTCTGCGAATCGCGCATGTCCGAAGTCCTGACCGGGAACTCGGCTTTCGGTCCAGGGCTGCGGTGAGTCCTCAGGCCGAGCGTACAGTGCCATGGCGGTCACCACGGCCAACGAGGGCACGCTCGCACAGAGCGTCACTCGCAGCGCTTCCTGCTCGTCGCAGGTCGGGGCCGCATCGGGGGCGACGACGGTGCGCGCGCGGCAAGGCCCGACCGTGGTAGTCACGGCGATGCCTTCGGCCCCGCGGCTATCGTCGAGGTTGCGCGCGCTCGAACTATGATCGCTCGAACTACGATCGCTCGAACTACGATCGCTCGAACCATGATCGCTCTGAGCAGCCCGCTCCAGTCGCGCCGCAGTTGCATTGATCTGCGCGAGCTGTGCCTGCAGCTGGCCGCGCACTGCCGTCGACTCGAGGTCCGACTGCCTTACCAAGTACTGCGAGAAAGCGAACCCCCCCAGCGCGGCGCCGATGAGGAGCAGACCTCCTGCCAGCACGAGGTTTCGACGCGATTTCTTTGCAGCCGGGCCACCGCGTGCGCGTTCCGACGCTTCCCTGCGCCGAGCAACATGCAGTTGGATCAACGTGCCGATGATGGTGCCTGCGGCGGCCACCGCCGCGGCGGTGATCTTTTCGTCGAGATTGAGCAGATTCATGAACGCATCCGATGGTTCTTCCCTACGGCCGCTCTGCGCGGCCGCCTGAATCTATCGCTGAACGCCGCCCGGAAATGAGAAATGGTTCCGGTTTTTCGGACAACGGCGGGCGCTTGATCTCTTTTGCTGCATCGCGATGACACCGCGGCGCGGCCGCTTGCAATCGGCGGCGTGCCGGGCGCTCAGCCGACCAGCGCGCTGTGCAGCGACTTGATTTGCTGCGCGGTGGTGCTGAGCAGTCGCGTGCAATCGGCGGCGTTGAGTGCGAGGCGTTGGAACGGTGCGCCGGCGGTCACCGTCTCGTCGAGCAGCTCGCGCGAGAACACGCAGGGTACGAGCGAAATCGCGGCGATCAGCACGTCCGTGAGCGGGCCGGCGTCCGTCGGCGGCAGATTGGACGCATTTTGATTGCCGACTGCGGACACGATCGCCGGCGCGAATTTCCAGTGACCGAGGATCGCGCCCGCAATTCGCGGGTGCCCCTGGTTGAGCAGCCGGGTGGCCGCATCATCGCTGCCGAGCCTCGCACCGTGCTGGTGGGCACGCATGATGATGTAGAGGCTGCCGATGTTGTGCATGAGCCCGGCGACCAGCGCTTCATCGGGATTCGCGGCCCCGGTTTCGCGGGCGAGCACGTAGGCGATCGATGCGACCAGCGTTCCCTGGCGCCACAGTTCATGCAGCTGCGGGCGCAGCACCACCTCACCCGACTTCATCATCTGCTGCAGAGCGAACGACACTGCCGTGCAGCGCACTAGTTGATGGCCGAGCCGGTTCACGGCCTGTTGCAGCTCAGTGATCGGTCTGGAAGACGGATTGAGGAACGCCGAGTTGGCGAGTTGCAGAATGCGCACGGCGAGAGCCGCGTCGATTCCGATCACCCGCGCGACCTTGGCCGGAGTGGCGCGCGGATCCTCGAGCGCCCGCTGCACGCGCTCCGCGACACTTGGAAACGACGGCAGGCGAATGTCGCCGCGCGCCAGTTCCAGGGACAGCTCCTTGAGGAACTCAGCGGGAGCCAGCGCCCGGATGGATTCTTTTTGCGTCGGTGATGCGGGAATTGCCATGCGCGCGGGCCCTCTGAATTCGAAGTCGTCGTAACGCTATCGGCGCCGATCCGGCGCTCTTGAGCGGCAACCCACGGGGAGGCGGTTTCGCGCACCGCCTCGGACGCGAGGCCGGCGGCCTGCAGGCGGTCGAGCGCCCCTGCGATCATGAATCAAATAGCGGTTTGCGCGTTCGATGCAAACGCCGCGTTGATGTATTCCTGCAACCGCGAGTTCTGGGCGGCGAGATTCATATAAGGTGCCGATTCGCCGGGGATGCTTTGCTCCGGCCGCTCGGATGGAAGACGGCGCAGCGTTTCGGCCACCCGCTTGGGCGTCCCAAGGTCCGACCAGCCGCAATGCGGAACCGGTATCACGCGCAGAACCGAATCGTGCCGCTCGAGAACATCGCGGGAGAAGTCCACGGTCGGTAAATCCAGGTATAGCGCCGAAAGCGCCGCAGAGTCATTGCCCCCGCTTCCCGTCAGGCCCAGCGCAGAGTCCATCGCCTTGACATGGACTGCGAGCGAATGCTGAAAAACCTTCAGCAGCGCGCGGCCCGATGCGGCGAGAATGAACATGTTCCACAGCGCTCCGCGGTTCAGAAGCGAACGTGCAGTCTGCACATCCGGCTTTTCGACAAATTGCGCTACACGCGAGGGCTTACTGCCGTTTCTGTCCGCAGGCACGATGTAGCCGAATTCCGGGTCCGGTTCATTGGGTTCGGCACCCAGAAGGTAAATTGCATCGGCGTTGGCCGCGGCAAGGTCGGCGGCTTGGCGCAGCGAACGGGCCAACGTATCTTCGTTCAGAAGATGATGATCGGCCGGCAACACCACGACGTTGGCGTTCGAGTCGCGAGCCAGCACCCGCAGCAGCGGCAATAGAATGCCGAATGCCGTGCCTCGGTTTTCGGGCTGCACGACGATATTGTGCTTCGGCAGAGACTTGAGGGGCGCATTCCACCAGCGCCGATGTTGTGCGGCAACGACGGCGCATATTCGCCTCTTCGGTACGACGGCCGACGCGCGGATCAACGCTTCCTGGAGCAGGCACGCGCCGCCTCGCAAAGAGCAGAACTGCTTGGGAACGGAAATTCCATTCGCTGCCATGGTGAGCGTGCCCAATCGGGTGCCTTGTCCTCCCGCCAGGACAATCGCCCAGGTCGCGGCGTAGCTATCCTCGTGCGATCGCTGCGGATATTGGCCTGGATTGAGCGCGGGCGCATCGCGCATTTGCTGCGTCATTGTTCACCCCGGTCCGTTGGGAACGACAATAAATTCTTCGTGTCTGAACGATGCACAAAGCAAAGTGAATTGATCGGCCTGCCGGCTCGACAATTTCGTCGCAGAGCGTATGCGAGATGTGGAGCGGATTTCCGTACGTCAGCGCACAAAGCGCCATTAAATTTCTATGACTCAAGACCGCCGGGCAAACAGGCGCCGTAGGCATGGCACCCCAGCGCGGCATCCTTTAATTAAATAAAATCAACGATTTACGACAAGGCACCTGCCAGGGCTCGGCCGTTACGACCAGGCAACTTCCGGCACGCGACTCAAGCCGGTTCACCCGCCGCGCCGCCGTCCGACCAGGTAGCCCGCGGCAAAGGGCAGGCCGAGCATGACCAGTGCCAGCAGTATTGTCAGCAGCAGTGTTTCGCGGATCAGTTTGCGCAGCTCCCGCCACGATGTATCGACAGTCTGCGCGGTGATTTTCGCGGCGTCCGCGGAGATCCGCGCGCGTTCGGTGTCAAACGCATCGGTGAGACTTGCGCGCTCGTTGGCGATGTTGGCCGCCAGCGCTTCGCGCTCCACGCGCAAGGTTCGGAGCATCTGCAGCCAGGAAGCGTCCAGCCGGTCCGACGAAGCTCGCAGGCTGCCGCGCAGTTCGGCGATCGCCTCGTGCGCCAGCTCAGGGGCCGTGTCCGCAAGCTTGGAGATTCGCTCCAGTTGCGCGTCCATGTTTCGAAGGGCGGTTCGATAGGATGCGTTGTCGAATCCGGCGCGGTCGAGCGCCAGCTCGGCCTGCCACAGGCTCATGGCTGGGACCCGCTCGCTGTAGATGCGCACTCGGTCCGAGACATCGCCGAGCGCCTGGGCCACCGTTCCCGCGGCGCGCAGTGGACTCTTGTCCTGTTCCTCGGCCATCCACGTGGACAGCACGGACGCTCGCACCAGATCGGCGTTCGCCAGAGGATAGTGCTGTGCGTAGGCCAGCACGAAGGTGTGGTACCGGGGGTAGTCGCTATCCAGCACCTTTTGGGCGAGCGCATCGGCTTCCGCGGCGAGGCGGCTGGCGCCGAGGCGAACATCGGGCTCGGCGTTTCCCAGCGGATCGGCGCCCGCGCCGGTTGTGAGAAAATCTCGCAACTGTAGCGAAAAGGCCCAGGTATCCAGCAGGCTTGCCATCGGCGACAGTCCCGTCGAGGCGCGGGTGATTTCCGTGACGGCGCCAAGTTTGAGCCGAAGCGCCTGCGATCGGATCGCGGGGTCGGCGTCGCTGCCCGGCGCGTCATCAATGAGATGAGAGATGGTCGTGGCAAAATGCGCGGCGTAGTCGCGCGTCAGCAGCCGAGCCTCTTGCTCGCGCGCCGTCAGCGGCGTTTCCGGGGATTTGATGGTCAGCAGCGAGCAGCCCGTCAACACGAAACCGAGCAGCAGCGGCCCGGCGCGCCCCAGCGTCGCGGCGGTCGTCGGCAATAACATCAGCTGACACCTCCTATGGATACATCCCCGGCAAACTCGCCGATTCCCCGGCCGTCGGCTGTGGGATACTCGAATATACTATCGGGAACGCCCGACAAAGCGAGTACAGAGCGCCATGGGAGGAGACACTCGAGCGAGCGCCGGGAGGTCCAGATTCAGGGCCTTTTTTGCGCGCCTGCTGCCCAGGAATGTGACGATCGTTTGGCAAAGTCTCGCGCAGACCGCGGGACCCGTGCTCCTCGTCAGCGCGATCGCCGTTCTCGTCGCCCTGCACTTCGTCCGCCCGGCCCCGCCCAAAACACTCACCATCGCGAGCGGCGCGCCGGGCAGCAAGTTCTATTTGGTGGCCCAGCAGTATGCAAAGATCCTGACGCACAATGGCATCAAGCTCAAAATCATCGAGACCGAAGGT
>DASYNV010000266.1:0-15722 GCA_036008365.1 Steroidobacteraceae bacterium
GAGCAGGCCGAGAAAGGTCGTCTTCGGATCAGCGTTCGACACCACCAGGCCGGCGCTCAGCGATTCGCCCGACTCCAGTATCACACCGACCGCGCGATCACGCTCGATGCGGATGCGGCGCACGGCTGCCGCAGTTCGTATCGTGACGCCGGCCGCGCGCGCCGCGGCGGCCAGAGCGTTCGACAGTGCGCCGAGCCCGCCCTGCGGCTGTGCCGGCGATGCTCGCCCGGCGTTTGCAGCCGCCGCCAGCCGGTACAGCAGTGTGAATACCGTGCCGGGGGAGCGCGGTCCGTAGTTCGTGCCCAGTACCGCATCGAAACCGAGCGCACCCTGCAGCAGCGGACTCGCGAGATTCTCCTGCAGCAGGTCGTAGACGCACATGCCGCCAATCCGCAGCAGCTCGCGCATGTCGCGCCGACCGAGGCGGCGGATCTGCCAACCGAGCCGCAACAGGTTGAGCCGATCGGCGCTGGCGTTGGTGCCCAGGCGCGGCGGCGCGCTGGCCAATACGGGCGCGAGAGCCTGCGCAAAGCGGTGCAGTCGCGCACTCAGGCGGGCATACGGTGCGCCATCGGCCGGTGCACGTGCTTGCAGAGCGTCCGCCGTCAGCGTCAGCGGTGCGCCATCGGGCGACAACGACACGGTGGGTAGATCCTCGGCCGCAAGCTTGAGTCCGTGGGTTGCGAGCCCGAGCTCGGCGATCATTGCGCGCGGCATCGACTGCAGCAGATGCGCGGCGGCAGAGACGCGAAATCCCGGCGCGAACTCGCGGGTCACCGCGGCCCCGCCGACCACGGAACCGGCTTCGAGTACCAGCACCGAACGGCCGCTGCGCGCCAGATAGTTGGCGCAGACCAGCCCGTTGTGGCCGGCGCCGATGACGATGCAGTCGAAGTCGGTGTCCGGGCTCAATGCGCCCTCCCAAGATCCTCGAGAATGGTGCGCGCCGCATTGGCGCCCGGCGCGCCCATCACGCCACCCCCCGGATGGGTACTCGAACCGCACATGTACATGCCGCGCACGGGCGCTCGGTACTGTGCGTAGCCCGGTACCGGCCGATTGAACAGCAGTTGATCGAAGGTCAGTTCACCCTGGAAAATATTGCCTTCGGTCAGTCCCACTTCGCGCTCGATGTCCCAGGGCGTGCGCACCTCGGCGTGCAGGATCAGCGATTTGAAATCGGGGCTGTGCTGCGCGATGGTGTCGATGACGGTGCGGCCGAAGGCCTGGCGGCGTTCGGCGGTCCACTCCCCTTCGGCCAGCTGGTACGGACAGTACTGCACGAACACCGACATGTAGTGCTTGCCGTCCGGCGCCATCGTGGGATCGATCTGCGATGGAATCAGCATGTCGAGGTAGGGAGCGCGCGACCAGCGGCCCTCCTTCCAGTCGTCGTAGGCCCGCTCCATCATCTCGATCGTTTCGGTGACGTGCAGGTCGCCGCGCAGGCTCGGCGAATCCGCCGGAAGCGCCGGGAAGCTCGGCAGCCCATCGAGCGCGATATTCAGCTTGCCGGATGACCCGCGGATCTTGAATCGCTTCACCTGCTGCACGAACTCCTCCGGCAGATCGCCGGCGTCCATGCTCTCGAGAAAAGTGCGCTTGACGTCGAGATTCGAGACCACGATGCCCGCATGCAGCTCTTCGCCGCTCTCGAGCACCACCCCGCTGGCGCGTCCGTGCCGGACCAGGATGCGATCCACCGGCGCATCGGTACGGATCTTGCCGCCGCTCGCACGCAACGAGTCGGCCAGCGCGCCGGAGACCGCGCCCATGCCGCCACGCGCAAACCCCCAGGCACCGACGGTGCCGTCGATGCCGCCCATGTAGTGGTGCAGCAGCACATATGCAGTGCCCGGCGAGCGCGGGCCGAGCGCGGTGCCGATGATGGAGCTGCCGGCTATGTGCGCCTTGACCAGGTCGCTCTCGAAATATTCATCCAGGAAATCCGCGCAGCTCATGGTCCAGAAGCGCAGCGTGTCGTACATGCGCGCCTCGCCCAGACCGTGGAAGAGGCGGCCGAGATGCAGCAATTCGCGAATGTCCCTTGGGCGGAACGAGGTGGGATCGGGCGGCGTGCGCATCAGCAGCGGCCGGATGAAGCGGCACTGCCGCAGCACGTCGCGCACGTAGCGGTCGTAGCTCTCCGCATCGCGGCGCGAGTGGCGCGCGATTTCGCGTCGCAGCGCATCGTGATTGTCGTACAGCGCCAGATGGCCGCCGTCGCGCATCATCGTCGCGCCGCCGTCGTACGGAATGATCTGCAGGCCGAAGCGCGGCAGCTCGAGCTCGCGCATGATCTCGGGCCGCAGCAGGCTGCACACGTAGGAGCAATTCGAGTAGGTGAAATCCTGGTAGAGCTTGCGGCTCACGGCCGCGCCGCCCACCCACGGCAGGCGCTCGAGCACCAGCACGTCGAGGCCGGCGCGCGCCAGATAGCAGGCCGCAACCAGGCCGTTGTGGCCCGCGCCGACGACGATCGCATCGTGGCGTTCGCCGCTGATGCTCACCGCTCCCTGCGCGATACCCCGGCCGCAAGACCGTGCGATGCCCGGCCCTTGGCTTGAACCTCGGGGTTGCGCAACGTGGCATCGATCGCCACCTCGAAACCGGCGAGCGTGTCCTTCAGGCAGGAATCATCGTGCGCCGCGCTGACGAACCACGGCTCGCGCGAATCCGGCTCACACAGCACGCCCTGGTCATGCAACACGCGCGCGGTTGCATCGTAGAACGCGTAGTCGCTGCTCTTCCAATCGCGATAGGTACGCGGCGGATCGTGCGCAAAGTAGAGGCCGCTCATCGAGGGATGGCCCACGAAGCTGTGCGGAATACCGCGCGCGCTCAAGACCGCGTGCATGCCCTGCCGCAGGCGGGTGCCGTACTGCGCGACGCGCTCGAGCGCATCGGTGTGCTCGAGAATCGCCAGGGTCTTGTCTGCCGCCGCCAGCGACACCGAGTGCGCAGTATAGGTCCCGCCATGCGCGACACCCTTGCCGATCTTGCGCATGATCGCCTCTCGGCCCGCGAGCACCGAGATCGGGTAGCCGTTCGCGAGCGCCTTGGCAAAGGTGCACAGGTCGGCGTTGACGCCATAGAGCTCCTGAACGCCGCCGCGGGCCACGCGGAAGCCGGTCTTGACCTCATCGATGATCAGCACCACACCATACTGGTCGCAGAGCGCGCGCGCGGCGCGCACGTACTCGGGTTCGGCGGCGATACCGAGACAATTGCCCATGATGGGCTCGATCAGCAGGCAGGCGATTCTGCCGGCGTGACGCTTGAACACGTCCTCGAGCTGATTGGCGTCGTTCGCCTGCACGAAATGCGCAAAGCTGCGCGTGCTGAGCGGAATGCCTTCACTGTAAGGCTGTACCTGCGGATCGCCGACCTGCGACCACTTGTCCATGGGCGTGTACCACATCGCGGCGTCGAACAGGCCGTGGTAGCTGCCTTCGAGAATGACGTAGTCGTCCTTGCCGGTGTAGGCACGCGCCAGGCGTAACGCCGCCATGACGGCCTCGGTGCCGGAATTCGAGAAGCGCACCAGTTCGGCCGCGGGAACCATGCGCGAGATGCGCTCGGCGACGCTGAGTTCGCGCTCGGTCGAGAGCGCAAACACGCCGCCGACTTCCATGCCGGCGCGGGCGGCTTCATCAACGCGCGCATCGGCGTAGCCCAGGATCGCCGGACCGTAGCCCATGCGGTAATCGACATAGACGTTGTCGTCCAGATCGACGATGCGTGCACCGCGACCGGACTTGACGTAGATGGTGCGATCCTCGCCCCAGTAGCGGAAATTGGAAGAGACGCCGAGCGGCAGGCGCTTCACGGCGCGCTGAAATTGCTCGTGGCTCCGGGTCAGTTGTCTGGTCATGTTGGCTCTCCCCGCATGCGCCGGCCGCCGGAACCGGCACGCCTACAACGCCAAGGTAACATTCCTCGTCGGCCCCTGTCTATATGGTCATATAAGATCTGCGGAAATCCTCTAACCCTCTGGAACTGGCCGAAAATTAAGCATTTTTAGGCGAACGTCGACCCTTTCAGGCTTGTATTGGGATGGTGATCAGGGGTAAATTGCATGACCATATAATTTCCCTACCCACCTGAGAGAGGAAGCGCCGATGAATTCGCCTGCCCTGTCGGCGACGGAGTCGACCGTCACTCCGATCGCCCGCGCATTACCGGCCTGGAACTACAGCCATCCCGAAATGACGCGGCTCGAGCTCGAGCGCATCCTCAAGCCCAGCTGGCAGATCGTCTGCCACGTCAATTCCATCCCGAATCCCGGCGACTACCTGACGTTGGATCTCGGTCCGGAGAGCGTGGTCGCAGTACGTAATTCGAAGCGCGAGATTCAGGCCTTCCATAACGTCTGCCGTCATCGCGGCGCGCGAATCCTCGACGGCGCGGGCCATTGCCCCGGCGCCATCACCTGTCCTTACCACGGCTGGTCCTACCGTTTGAGCGGTGAACTGCTCGGCATGACGATGCGCGAGACCTTTCCAAATCTCGATCGCGCACAATACGGGCTACGCCCGGTGCGCAGCGAGATCCTGTTCGGTTTCGTGTTCGTCTGCCTGGCAGGCGATCCCCCACCGCTGAGGTCGGTTTGGGGCGAGTTCCTCGAGGACTTCAGGCCCTATCGCTTCGAGGACATGGTGCCGCTCGCGCCGCTGTATCGCGAAGAGTGGCCGGTGGACTGGAAAGTGGCGATGGACAACTACCTCGAGTCCTATCATGTGCCGGTTGGACATCCTGGCCTGGCGCGCATGTTCACTCCCGATTACGACGACGCGCGCAGCCTTGGCACCGGCGTGGCGCGCGGCACCAGTCACATGCGCGAGAAGCCCTCGAGCAAGTGGAGCGAGCGGCTGTATCAGAAGTACGTCGGCGGCGTGGTCACGGATCTGCCCGAATCGTTGCGCCAGCGCTGGAGCTTCTACAGCATGCTGCCGAATCTCGGCATCGACGTGTTTCCGGACCAGATGGATTTCTTCCAGGTGCTGCCGAACGGCCCCGGTCGTTGCATCGTTCGCGGCGGCACATTCGGGTTGCCCGATTCACGCCGCGAGATGCGCGCGGTGCGTTACCTCAACGCGCGCATCAACCGGCAGGTGCAGCGCGAGGATGATTTTCTCTGTCAGCGCGTGCAGCGCGGCCTCGCCTCGAGCAGTTATGAGCCGGGACCACTCTCGCGTCTCGAGAGCTGCATGTGGGCGTTTCACGAACTGCTGCGCGAACGGATCCCGGAGGCGCGGCTGGCGCGCGCGCCGTCTCACTTCGCTCAAGCAGCCGGCGCGTCGCCCGGTGAAGTCTGCATCCCGGCGAGCAGCGAGAACACCAGACTGCGGAACGCGGCCAATGCTTCCGGCACCGGCCCCGCTTCCGTAGCCTGATACTCGGAGCCCTCCAGGCCCGATTGGATCGATCCGACCACGTCGAAATCCTGCCGCAACCAGCGGCGGCCCAAGCGCTGCGCCAGATAGCGCAGCACGCGTTCGCTGCGCGTCGGCCGGGCGCCGCCGAACTCGATGCGCCGCACGCGGCACCGACCGGGCGCTTCGGGAATCACCTGCAACAGCGAGGCGCCATCGGACCGGATTTCAATCAGTTGATTGGGTTGCACGAACAGGCGCCGCCAGTCCGCGGTGCCGGCCACACAGGCCAGGCGCGCGTAATGACCGGCGCTCCATCCGGACGCCCGCGCGTTCAAACGTGCGCGCCACTCGACCGTGCCGGCGGCGCGATCGAGAGTGAGTTCAGGCTGCAGCGAAAGCTCCGCCAGCCACCCCAGCGGATGCTGCGCCAGCGCCGACTCGAGCCACTGCTCGACCACCAGCTTCCAGTCGGCCGCGAGCTCGACGTCGTGCACGCCGAGCGGCTTCCAGGCACTCAAGGCGTCCAGGCTGTCCCATACCGCCGCCGCTCCGACCTCGGGTTCACGGCGATGCGCCGGGCGCACGAGAATCAGCCCGGCACGCTGCACGACCTCGAGCGAGATCAGATCGCCGGGCGTCTCGCCACGTCGCAGCTTGCCGTCATAGCCGTATTGCAGGCCGTGCACGGCGCAATCAATGGTGCCCTCGAGCGTGCCGCTGCGGCCGGTCAGCAGCGTGTGGGGACGGCGGCGGCAGGTATTGTGAAAGGCCCGGATCGCGCCATTCTCATCGCGCAGCAACAGCGCCCGCTCGGTGGGCAGATCGATTGCCAGATAGTCGCCCGCACGCACCAGCTCCGACACATGTCCCGCGATCTGCCAGGCGCCGCGAAACAGCTGTTCACGCTCGGCGGTAAACAGACTGTTATCCGCGTAGGCCCAGGCAGGCAGGCGCGCCGGACCCGGTGCGGCGCTGAAACCGGTCGCTTTGCGCGCCGGCGCCGTATCCGTGATGGTCAGCGAGTGCGCGAATTGACGCGGAAAGATCGAGCGCAGGTAGTTCAGCGTGCGCCGCTTCGCGGCCCGACGATCGATATTGGCTTCGGTCTGGAAGGCGATGCTCTGCCACAGCACTTCGAGCGCACCCATCAGCCCCAGCGCAACGCCGTCGGCATCCAGATGCCTTTCACCCGACTCCTCGATCATGCGCTGCATGAGCTCGCGCACCAGCGCCTCGAAATCCTCGTCATTCTTGCCGCAGATCTGCAGGTATTCCTGGCGCGAGCTGGCCTCACCCCAGAACGAGTACCAGACCGAGACCTTGCGCGGACTGGCGATGTCCGGGTCGAGGTACAGCTCCACCAGCAGCTCAAGTGCGCGTACCGGCGTGTGCTTGAGGCGGGCGACCGGCAGCTGCACGCGCTGCTCGAACTCGGATGCCAGAAACTCCAGCGATGCGATCAGCATCGCGGCCTTGGACTCAAAATAGAAGCGCACGATGCCCGGGGACATGTCGGCCAGCGCCACCACGCGCTCTACCGTGGTGCGCGACGGCCCGTAGATATGCAGCGCCGAGATACAGGCATCAATCAGTCGCTGGCGCTGGCGGATGCGCGACGCCCGTTCGGGTGCCGCCTCCAACGCCGCCTTCGAGGCTCCTTCACTGGACACGCTATGACCCCGCTTCGCCTCGTGGCGTAGACCCGACAAAAATTGTACAGCTCGGTCGGTCTATGCGCAGAATAAGAGAGCTCGAGAATCAAGCAAACCGTCTGCAGCTCACCTCATGAAACGGATCGCTCGCCCCGGGCGCTGGCTGATCATCCTGCCGCCGCTGCTGTTCCTGCTCATATTCTTCCTGATCCCGTTCGCGGTGGCGCTGAAAATCAGCTTCGCCGAGACGGCGGCGCGCGTGCCGCCGTTCACCGACATCGTGACCGCAACCCCGGACCATCACCTGCATCTTTCCCTGAGCTTCGCCAACTACAAGTACCTGGTGACCGACGAGGTCTACAGCGTCGCCTACCTGTATTCGCTGCGCACCGCATTCTTTTCGACGCTGATCTGTCTGCTGCTGGGCTACCCGATGGCCTACGCGATCTCGCGCGCTTCCAAATCGGCGCAGAGCGTGCTGCTGTTCATCATCATCCTGCCGTTCTGGACCTCATTCCTGCTGCGCGTCTACGCGCTCGAAGGCATCATCCGCGACAACGGTCTGCTCAACAACGTGCTGCTGCACCTGCATCTGATCAGGCACCCGTTTCACATCATGCGCACCAGCCTGGCGGTGTACCTCGGCATCATCTATTCGTATCTGCCCTTCATGGTACTGCCGCTGTTCGCGACCCTGGAAAAGCTCGATCACACGCTGCGCGAGGCCGCCGCGGACCTCGGCAGCCCACCGTGGCGCGTATTCAGCGAGATCACGCTACCCCTATCGATGCCGGGAGTGATTGCCGGCTCGATGCTGGTGTTCATTCCGGCGGTCGGCGAGTTCGTGATCCCCTCGCTGCTCGGCGGCCCCGATAATCTGATGATCGGCCGCGTGCTGTGGGATGAATTCTTCGGCAACCACGACTGGCCGGTGGCCTCCGCCGTGGCGATCGCCTTCCTGGTGCTGCTGGTCGGTCCGATGGCGCTGTACCAGCACTACAGCGGCCGCGAGCTCGAGAGCTAAGGCATGGAGAATCGCAGATCCCCGTTGCTGCTCGGCGTACTGTGCATCGGCATCGCCATTCTCTACATACCGATCCTGGTTCTGATCGCCTATTCGTTCAATGCCTCCTCGCTGGTGAACGTCTGGGGCGGGTTCTCGATCGCCTGGTACGGACGGCTGCTGCACAACCGCCAGGTGCTCGAAGCGGCTCTGCTGTCGGTGGAAGTGGGATTCGCGGCCTCCACGGGCGCCGTGATCCTCGGTACCCTGGCGGCCATATCGTTGGTCCGTTTCGCCAGATTCCGCGGCCGCCTGCTGCTGATCGGCATGGTCAACGCGCCGCTGGTGATGCCCGAGATCATCACCGGCATCACGCAGCTGCTGCTGTTCGTGTCGATGCTGCAGTTCCTGTCCTGGCCGCACCGCGGCTTCACCACCATCGTACTGGCTCACATTGCTTTCTGCACCGCATACGTCACCGTTACCGTGCAGTCGCGGCTGCAGGGCGCGGACCGATCGCTCGAGGAAGCCGCGATGGATCTGGGCGCCAGCCCCGCGCGCGCTTTCGTCGATGTGACCTTGCCGATCATCGCCCCGGCGTTGCTTTCGAGCTGGCTGCTGAGCTTCACGCTGTCGCTCGATGACCTCGTGATCTCGAGCTTTGTTTCCGGTCCCGGTGCCGGCACGCTGCCGATGGTGATCTACTCGAAGGTCAAGCTCGGCGTCAGTCCCGATATCAATGCGCTCGCCAGCCTCATCATCTGCGCGGTCGGCGCCTGCGTAGTCGTCGCCGCCGTCGTGATGCGGCGTACCGAGAGCCGCCGCCTGCTCGAACTGCAGGCCGCCGAGCGCTAGGAGCTAATGAGCGGTCTTGATGCGCGTCCAGGTGCGCGTGCGAATGCGCTCGGTGGCCGGGCTCACCTCGGCCGCCTGATAGAGCCGGCTCTCGACTTCAGGCGTCGGATAGATGGTCGGATCGTGCAGGATCGCCGGATCGACGTAGGCGTCAGCCGCCTTGTTGTCGTTGCCGTAGTGAATCTCGTTGGTGATCGACGCGATCACCTTCGGCTCGAGTATGAAATTCAGGAACTTGTGCGCGGCGCGCGGATGCGGTGCGCCGGTCGGGATCAGCAGCCCGTCGAATGATTCGTTGGCGCCCTCTTTCGGCACCGTAAAGGCCAGATTGACCTGGACGCCGGCCGCCGCGGCGCGCGCCCGCGCCGCCGCGTAGTCCGCCGACCACGACATGGCGATGCAGGTCTCCTTGTTGGCGAGACCGTTCATGTATTCGGATGAATCGAAGTTGCGGACATAAGGCCGCACCGACAGCACCAGCCGCTCCGCGGCCTTGTAGTCCTCCGGCCGGGTCGAGTTCGGATCCAGGTGCAGGTAGTTCAAGGCGAGTTGCAGCACGTCCTCGGCCGAGTCGAGCAGCGTGACACCGCAATCGGCGAAGTGCGCCACGACTTCGGGCTTGAAGATCATGTCGAGGCTGTCGACCGGCGCGTCCGGCATCCGGGCACGAATCATGTCGACGTTGTAGGCAAAGCCGTTGACCGCATGCAGGTACGGCATCGCGTGCACATTGCCCGGATCGGCTCCCGACTCCACCCCCAGAAAATGCGGGTCGAGATTGTTCCAGTTCGGCAGTTGCGACCGATCCAGCGGAGAGTAGATGCCGGCCTTGATCTGGCGGCTGAAGTAGCTGGTCGAGGTGCTGACCACGTCGTAACCGGAATCGCCGGCCATCATCTTGGCCTCGAGCGTCTCGTCCGAATCGTAGGTGTCGTAGACCACCTTGATGCCGGTGGCACGCTCGAACTCGGCGATGGTATCGCGGCCGATATAGTCGGCCCAGTTGTAGATGTAGAGCACTTTCGGCTCGGCGGCGCCAGCGCCGCGGTCGCCGCCGGCGGCATGACTGCCACAGCCGGCCAACGGCAACGCCGCCGCCACCAGGCATGCCGGGATGAATGACGAGCGGCTGGTGTTATCGTGCGCGGGCACTCTGGAGCCTTCTGCGCGGCTGTAGTAATATATTATTGACGCTATAATATTAAACGGCAAGCGCCTGCGTCCATTCGAGGAGCGTCCATGAATCCCGACGTCATGATCACCTGCGCCGTCACCGGCGACGACACCAAGGTTACCAAGAGCCCGCACTGCGCGGTCACGCCGCAGCAGATCGCCGACTCGGCGATCGCCGCCGCCAAGGCCGGTGCGGCCGTCGTGCACATCCACGTGCGCGAGCCCGACACCGGTGCCTTCAGCATGGAAACGCGCCATTACCGCGAGGTCGTCAAGCGCATCCGCGAAAGCAACACCGACGTGATCGTCAATCTGACCTGCGGCATGGGCGGCTATATCTGTGTCGGCGACAAGGGGCTCGAGGATACCCCGGCTCCAGGCACGGATTTCGTGAGCCAGGAAGACCGCATGCGTCACATCATCGATCTGTGCCAGGAAGGGCTGTATCGTCCCGATGTCGCAACGCTCGACTGCGGCAGCCTGAATTTCGGCGACGGCAACCGCGCCTACATCTCGACGCCCAATTACCTGCGCAAGGGCGCGGCGTTGCTGCGCGATCTCAAGGTGAAGGCGGAGCTCGAGGTATTCGACACCGGCAATCTCTCGTTCGTGAAGCAGCTGGTCAAGGAAGGGTTGATCCAGGCGCCGGCGCTGATTCAACTCTGCACCGGCATTCCGTACGGCGTCCCGGCCGATGTGGGACATCTCCTGGCCATGGTCAATTCGCTTCCGGCCGACAGCATCTGGACCTCGTTCGCGATCAGTCGCATGCAGATGCCGTGGGTGGCGCAGTCGATCCTGCTCGGGGGCAATGTCCGCGTCGGGCTCGAAGACAATCTGTATCTGAGCCGCGGCGTCTATGCCAGCAATGCGCAGCTCGTGGAACGTGCGCGCACGATCATCGAGGCCATGGGCGCGCGCGTGATTTCGGCGGCCCAGGCGCGCGAGCGGCTGCAGATACACTGAGCGGCCTGCGCCGGCAGTGGCCAACGTGGCGGGGATAACGGTCTTTCGCACCGGCATCGCAGCGGACTGGATCGACTATAACGGCCATCTGCGCGACGCGTACTACGGTCTGATCGTCAGTTACGCCATCGATGCGCTGATGCAGCGCGTCGGCCTCGACGAGCCCTATCGCAACCGCACGCGCTGCACGCTCTACACGCTCGAGATGCACATTCGCTATCTGCGTGAAGTCAAATCGACCGCCACGGTAGCGGCCGAGGTGCGCATCATCGATGCCGACCGCAAGCGCATTCATGCTTGCTTCGATCTCATGGCCGAGGGACAGGACGATCCGGCCGCGACCGCCGAAGTGATGCTGCTGCACGTGCAGCAGGCCCCGGCGGTGTCCAGCCAGCCCTTCGCAGCCGAAATCGCGGCCGCGATCGCGAGTTTGCAGCAGGCCACCGCATCGCTGCCGCCCAGCCGTTTCGGCTCGCGGCAGATGCAACTGCCGCAGCGCTGATTCGGACTGCAGCGTGCGCCCCGATCTGATCAAGCGTCTGCTCGCTCCGCGCAGCGTCGCGCTGATCGGCGGTGTCTGGGCGGACGCCGTGGCCGCGGCCAGCCGCGCCATCGGCTACGACGGGCAGCTCTGGCGCGTACATCCGTCACGCGCCTCGACTGCCGCGGCGCCTTACTATCGATCCATCGATGAGCTGCCCGGGGCGCCGGATGCGGCCTTCATCGCGGCACCGAACCGCGAGGTGCCGGCGATCGCCGCCGCGCTCGCGCGCCGTGGCGCCGGCGGTTTCGTCTGTTTCGCCGCCGGCTTCTCCGAGACCGCCACCGATGAGGGCGAAGCCCTGACCGCGCAGCTGCTCTCGAGCGCCGATGAATTGCCATTCTTCGGCCCCAATTGCTACGGGTTCATCAATTTCTTCGAAGGCGTCGCGCTCTGGCCGGACCAGCTCGTCGGGCAGCGACGCGAGCGCGGTGTCGCGCTGATCTGCCAGAGCGGCACGATCGCGCTCAATCTGCTGTTCAATCACCGTTCGGTGCCGATCGGCTACGTGATCACGGTCGGCAATCAGACCTGCCTCGCGCTCGAGGACCTGCTCGAGCTGCTGGCCGATGATCCTCGCATTACAGCGTTCGGCCTCTACATCGAGGGCATTCGGGATGTCGATCGGTTTGCGCTGGCGGTCGAGCGAGCCCGCCAGGCGCACAAGCCGATCGCACTGATCAAGGCCGGTCGCACGGAGATGGCGGCGCGTACGGCACGCAGCCATACCGGCGCGCTGGCCGGTGCCGACGTTGCCTTCGACGCTTACTGCCGCGACGCCGGCATCGCGCGCTGCGAGACGCTGGCGGCGTTGTGCGAGACGCTGAAGCTGCTGCACCTCGGCGGTCCGCTGCCGGGCCGGCGCGTGCTGATCATGGGTGCATCGGGCGGCGACATGGCCATGACGGCCGATGTCTCGCGCCATCTTGGGCTGGAATTTGCGCCCATACCGGGCGCGTCCACGAAGCGTCTGCGCGCGATCCTCGGAGCACGCGTGCATATCGCCAATCCGTTCGATTTTCACACGCACCTGTGGTTCGACCGCCCGGGCCTGCGCTCGGTGTTCAGTGCCGCTCAGGACGCCGGCTTCGACGCGGTCGGCTTCATGGTCGACTCACCGCCCGCGGATCAGGCCGACCCGACCAGCTATGTGGCCGCCATCGAGGAATTCATCGCGGCTAATCCTTCCGCCTCGAGTCGGCGCGCCGTGATCTCGTCGTTGCCTGAGTCCATGGCGAGTTCCATTCGCGAGCAATGTCTTGCCGGCAACGTGGTGCCGCTGCAGGGTCAGCGTGAAGCACTCGAAGCGCTCGACCTTGCGGCCTCGATCGGCGAAACGTGGGCGCGCGGCGTGCGAGTCGAGCTGCGCAAGCCCGCGCGGCGGGACGATCCGGACGGCGCGGCGGACTCGAGCGCGATGCTGGCGGAACACGAAGCCAAGGCGGCGCTCGCCGGATTCGGGGTACCGATCCCGCAGCGGCGCGTGGTCGGCCCGACCGGGGCGGTCGAGGCCGCGGATGCCATCGGCTACCCGGTGGTGATCAAGGCCGCAGGCCGCACGCTGCAGCACAAATCCGAGCTCGGCGCCGTAGTGCTCAACGTACGCAACGCGGATGAAGCGGCGGCGGCAGCGCGGCACCTGGCCACGCTCTCCAATACGGTACTGGTTGAACAGATGGTGACCGACGGCGTCGCCGAAGTCCTGGTCGGAATCTCGGTCGACGCGCAATTCGGGCAGCTGCTGGTGCTCGGCGCCGGCGGCACGATGACCGAGCTGCTGCGCGACACCGTCGTGCTGCTGCCGCCATTCTCGACCGATGCGATCCGCGATGCGCTTGCCCGCCTCAGGATCGCAAAGCTGCTGGCGGGCTATCGCGGCAAACCCGCGGCCGATGTACCGGCGCTGATCGAAGTTGCGCTGGCATGCACGCGCTACGCCGAATCGCAGGTCGATACACTGATCGAACTCGACCTCAATCCCGTTATCGTACGGCCAGCGGGGCGCGGCGCGATCGCCGTCGACGCGCTGATCCGCCTCTCCAAGGAGCACTGACATGTCGGACGGAGTCAAAGTAGTCACCACCGGGGCCGTTCTGGAAGTGACGCTCGATCGGCCCAAGGCCAATGCCATCGACCTGCCGACCAGCCGCCGCCTGAACGACGTATTCGGCCGGTTTCGCGACGATCCGGCGCTGCGCGTGGCCATTGTCACGGGCGCCGGTGACCGTTTCTTCTGCGCCGGCTGGGATCTCAAGGCGGCCAGCGGCGGCGAGCGCTCGGATGAGGATTGGGGGCCCGGTGGTTTTGGCGGCCTGAACTATCCGCGCAATCTCGACAAGCCGATCATCGCCGCCGTCAACGGCATCGCCTGCGGCGGCGGCTTCGAGATCGTGCTCGGGACCGACATCATCGTCATGGAGGAACACGCGAATTTCGGACTTCCGGAAATCAACGTAGGCGTGCTCGCCGATGCCGGCACCATCAAACTGCGGCGCCGCATTCCGTACCACGTGGCGGTGGAATTCCTGATGACCGGCCGCTTCATGGATGCCGTGGAAGCCAAGCACTGGGGGCTCGCGAATCACATCGTGCCGAAGGGCGGCTCGCTCGCCAAGGCGCGCGCCATCGCGCAGCAGTTGATGAATGGGCCGCCGCTGCTGTTTCCCGCCATCAAACAGCTGCTGCGCCACAGCGAGACGGTCGGCGAGCACGAGGCCTTCGAGCTGCACGACAGCTTGAGCCGCGTGCAGGCGGTACTGCGCTCCGAGGATCTCAAGGAGGGCGCGCGCGCCTTCGCCGAGAAGCGCAAGCCGATCTGGCAGGGTAAGTGACGCCGCGCGACGGCTACCCGCCCAGCGGCCGCAGCAATGCACGCGAAATGATATGCCGCTGCACCTCGCTGGTGCCATCCCAGATACGCTCGATGCGCGCATCGCGCCAGATACGCTCGAGCGGCAACTCGGTCATGAGCCCCATGCCGCCGTGGATCTGCAGCGCCTCATCGGCCACCATGGCCAACATCTCGGTCGCCTTGAGCTTGGCGATGGCCATGTCCATGTCGCTGGCGATTTTCCGCTCCAGCTTCCATGCCGCCTCAAGCGTCAGCAGCTCCGCGGCGCGCAGCTCGACGGCCATATCCGCCAGCTTGAATGCCACGCCCTGGAACTTGCCGATCTGCTGCCCGAACTGCGAGCGATCCACGGCCCACTGCTTGGCGAGCTCGAGCGCGCGTTCGGCGCGCCCGAGGCACGTGGCGGCCACCTGCAACCGCGTCGACCCAAGCCAGGTGTTGGCAACCTCGAATCCCCGGTGCACCTCGCCGAGCACGGCGCTCTTCGGCACACGGCAATCATTGAAGTGCAGGATGCTGTTGGTATAGCCGCGGTGGGACACGTTGCGGTAGCCGGGCAGCACTTCGAAGCCCGGTGTCCCCATGTCGATCAGGAACGCGGTCATGAGCCGGCGCGTGCCGCGCGCGGTCTGCTCTTCGCCCGAAGCGGCGAACAGAATCACGAAATCGGCATGATCGACGTGGCTGATGAAATGCTTGGTGCCGTTGATGACGAAGTCCCCATCCTGCAGCACCGCCGAGGTCTTCATGCTGCGCAGATCGGATCCGGCCTGCGGTTCGCTCATTGCCAGGCATTCGACGCGCTCGCCGCGCACGGTCGGCAGCAGATAGCGCTCGCGCTGCTCGCCCTCGCACGCCAGCAGGATGTTCGACGGCCGCCCGACGCAGCTGTAGTGCAGGATGTAGCTGGTATGCCCGAGCTCCTTCTCATACAGCACCCAACTCACACCATCGAGACCCGCACCGCCGACCTCCGTCGGCATGTTGGCGGCGTACAGACCGGCGCTGATCGCCTTGGCCTTGAGCGTGTGCAATAACTCCTCGGGCAGCACGCCGGTGCGCTCGATGTCCGCTTCGTGCGGATAGAGCTCCTGCTGCACGAACTCGCGCGTGGTCGCGACGATCATCTGCTGTTCGTCACTCAACGAGAAATCCATGGCCTACCTCCCCGCCCGCGTGGCCCAGGCTCGCAGCAGCGCGAGCTGCAGCTTGAGCTGCCCGATCTGCCGCTCCGCTGGCCAGTCGCTTCGACTGACGACTGCACTGGCCGTGAGCCCGTTGATGAAAGTGACGATCGAGCGCA
>DASYNV010000267.1:0-3646 GCA_036008365.1 Steroidobacteraceae bacterium
AATCATGCCGCCAAACGCGCTCTGCCCGCGCGGATCGCGCATCTGCGCGCGCGCCAGCGCGTGCTGCGGATGCGAGCTCAGACCGGGGTAGTGCACCCGCCCGACCTTCGGATGACGCGCCAGAAAGGCGGCCAGCTCGAGTGCGCTCTCGCAATGGCGCTGCATTCGTAGCGCAAGCGTCTTCACGCCGCGCAATGCCAGAAAGGCATCGAATGGACCCGCTATCGCGCCGACCGAGTTCTGCAGAAACTCGAGACGCTCGGCAAGGTCGGTCCGTTCCCCAACCACGAGCACGCCGTTGACGACGTCGGAATGGCCGTTCAGGTACTTGGTACCGGAATGCATCACGAGATCGAAGCCGACGTTCAAGGGGCGCTGCAGATAGGGCGTGGCAAAGGTGTTGTCAGCCGCCGCGAGCACCCCGCGTCGCCGCGCCAGGACGGCGATGGCTGCGAGATCCGCGAGCTTGAGCATCGGATTGCTCGGCGTCTCGACCCAGATCAGGCGCGTCTCGGGCCGTAGCGCCGCCTCGACGGCCGACAGGTCGCGCAGATCGACGAAGGTGAAGCTCAGGCCGGCAGAAACCGTACGCACGCGCGTGAACAGGCGCCGGCTGCCGCCGTAAAGATCGTCGGAGGCCACCACGTGATCGCCGGGTGAGAGTAATTCCAGCAGCGTCGAGGTGGCCGCCATACCCGAAGCGAACGCGAAGCCGCGACGACCGTCTTCGAGATCGGCGATGCAGCGCTCGTACGCGAAGCGTGTTGGGTTCTGGGTGCGCGAATATTCGTAGCCCTGGTGCACGCCGGGGCTGCGCTGCGCATAGGTGGAAGTCGCGTAGATCGGCTGCATCACCGCGCCGGTGCTGGGATCCGGCGTCTGGCCGGCATGAATCACGCGCGTGTCGAAGCCGCTGCGCGGCCCGGTATTGGAGTTTTGGCTCATGGTCCCGTCAGTTGAGTTTCTTGCGCAGATAGTTGAGCAGGTCGATGCGCGTGATCAGGCCGACAAAGCGGCCGCGATCGGCGACGATGGCCACGTGGTCGCGCTGGAAGATCGGCAGCAGATCGCCGATCGGCGCGTCCGGTGCGATGGTCTCCACCGCGCGCACCATGGCCGTGCCGACCTGGTCCTGAAAGCGCTTCGGATCGGTGTGCAGATGCATCACCAGATCGGATTCATCGACGATGCCGACCACGCGCTCACCGTCCATGACCGGAATCTGGGATACGTCGAACAGCTTCATGCGCCGGTAGGCCTGCATCAGGCTGTCGGTCGGTGACAGCGTCACGGCACTCCCCTCCTGGTAGCGCCGCACGATCAGATCGACCAGGTTACCCTGCTGCGGCCGCGCCAGCAGCCCCTGATCGAACAGCCAGTAATCGTTGTAGAGCTTGTTGAGGTACTTGTTGCCGCTGTCGCAGACCAGCGTCACGACGCGCTTGGGCTGGCTCTGCTCGCGACAGTAGCGCAGCGCCGCGGCCAGCAGCGTGCCGGAGCTCGAGCCGCCGAGGATGCCTTCGCGCGCCAGCAGCTCGCGCGCAGTCGCGAAGCTCTCCGCATCCGAGATTTCATAGGCGCCGCGCACGCGCGACAGGTCGCAGATCGGCGGTACGAAATCCTCGCCGATGCCTTCGACCAGCCAGGAGCCGGCCGGCTTCTGCTTCAGGCCGGTCCTCACCAGGTCCACCAGGATCGATCCCTTCGGATCGGCGAGGATCATCTCGACGTGCGGCGCCACGCGCTCGAAGTAGCGCGACAGGCCGGTGAGCGTGCCGCCGCTGCCGACACCGACCACGACCGCGTCGAGCATCTGTCCCGTCTGCGCCCAGATCTCCGGGCCCGTGGTGGCCTCGTGCGCACGCGGATTGGCGGGATTGGCGAATTGATTGACGTAGAAGCTGTTGGGCGTTTGCTTCGCGAGCCTCGCGGCCAGGTCCTGGTAGTGCTCGGGATGACCTTTGGCGACATCGCTGCGGGTCAGCCGGATCTGGGCGCCGAGCGCGCGCAGATGCAGGATTTTCTCCTGTGACATCTTGTCCGGAATCACCAGCAGCAAACCATAGTCCTTCTGCGCCGCCACCAGCGCCAGTCCCAGCCCGGTGTTGCCCGCGGTCGCCTCGATGATGGTGTGGCGCGGATCGCCGCCTGGACGCAGATGGCCCTCGCGCTCGGCGGCTTCGATCATCGACAGACCGATTCGATCCTTGATCGATCCGGTTGGATTCTGATTCTCGAGCTTCACGAACAGACGGCAATGGCCGGTGTCCAGCCGCGTCAGCTCCAGCAGCGGCGTGTTGCCGATGGTGGCGAGCACACTGCTTTCGCGCGTCATTGTTTGGCGGCTCCAGCAGGCTTCGCCGGCTGCTTCGAGGCCGCAATGAGCCGCTTCGCTTGATCCGGCGTCAGCGCCCGCACCGCCGTGATCGGCGTGCGCCTCGGAATATCGCCGCGCGCCACCACGTAGTCGTCCTTGCAGAGCTGCCCGTTGTGCTCGATATCCTCGAAGCCGAGGGATTCGCGGAATTGCAGATCGTAGATCGGCTCGAACAGCTTCACCAGGTACGGGTCCTTGCGCATCGGTGCGTAGACGATCAGCGTCGAATCGTCGAGCACCGTCCAGTCGTTCAGATTGACCGTGAAGATGCAGGCCTCGGTACCCGGCAGCGGCGGCGCGGGAGCGTGCGTCGAGGGTGCGCCGCCCGCCGCACAGCCGACGCTCGCCAATGCCGACAGGCTGACTGCGGCGCGACGCCAATGAGGGCCAAGCATGATCCACCTCCGTCGCGATCTACCCGCGGAGCGATTGTAGGCGCAAGGCTCTCAGTGCGCGACCGGGGACGGCGGATCGCCGGGCTTGACGCCCGGTGCGGCATCGGTCGCTTGGGCGGCTTCCTCGAGCTGCTGCGTCATGACGATGATGCTGATGCGACGATTGACCGGAGTGCGCGGATTGGACTTGTCGAACAGCACTGATGAAGACAGGCCGACGCACGCGAGATTGCCGCCGACGATCAGTCGCAGACAGTCGGTGATGCATTCGATCATGTGATGATCCGCGGTGATGCGCGGATACTCGGTGAACATCTTGCTCTTCTCGGGCGCCTCGATGTCCGCCTCGATCGCGAGCATGCCGGACTTCGGCCACGCAGCGCGTTTCTTGAAGGTGGCCGCGCCACGCGACCACCTGCGTACTGAGCGATTACTATCGTTCAATCATAAGCTTGCACATGATACCTGAAGTGACATCAAGGTGTGACCAAGGTCACGCGACCGCGAACTCGTCAGAGCCGGGATGCGACCGCGCGCAGGTACTTGCGGAACTCCGGGCCGACCGCGTCATGCGCCAGCGCGTACTCCACGGTCGCCTGCAGGTAGCCGAGCTTGTTGCCGCAATCGAAGCGACGGCCGTTGAAGCGATAGGCATAGACAGGCTCGCGCTGTAGCAGGCGTGCGATGCCGTCGGTGAGCTGGATCTCCCCGCCCGCGCCCTGGCCGATCTGCGCCAGCTCATCGAAGATCGAGGCAGTCAGCACGTAGCGGCCGACCACCGCGAGAGTGGAAGGAGCGACATTCGGTTTCGGCTTCTCGACAATGCTGCGCAGCCGATGCACCGCGCCCTCGCCGGCTTCCACCTGCACGATGC
>DASYNV010000268.1:0-2827 GCA_036008365.1 Steroidobacteraceae bacterium
CTCGGGCACGTATTCCTGCTCGGATTTCCCCGTTCCGGCACGACATTGCTGGAGGTTGTGCTCGATGGCCATCCGCAGGTCGCGAGCATCGAGGAGCATGAACTTCTGACCGACGCGGTTCTCAAGTTCATGCGCGAGCCGCTGAACTTCGCGGCGCTGGCACAGGCAGACGAGAGCGAATTGAGTACGCTGCGCGCGGCGTATTGGGAAGGCGTGCGCAACGCCGGGATCGAAGTGGCCGGCAAGATGTTCGTCGACAAATATCCCTTGAACACGCTGAAGTTGCCGCTGATCGCGCGTCTATTTCCGCGTGCCAAGGTGCTGTTCGCCAGCCGCGATCCGCGCGATGTCGTGCTCAGCTGCTTTCGGCGCCGCTTCAAGATGAATCCTGCGATGTACGAACTGCTCACGCTGCCGGGCGCGGCGGCGTTCTATGCTGCGGTCATGCACTTCGCCGATCGGGTGCGCCCCTTACTGGGGCTTGATTGGCACGAGGTGCGTTACGAAACCCTGGTGGCCGACCTTGCCCAAGAGACACGCGCAATCTGCGAGTTCCTGGGGCTTGAGTGGCAGGCCGACATGGGCGATTTCGCAGCCCGTGTGCAGGCGCGCGAGCATGCAACGCCGAGCACCGCGCAGCTTGCGCGCGGACTTGATCGATCGGGCATTGACCATTGGAAAAACTACAGCGCCCAGCTGCAGCCGATCTTGGCCGTGCTCGAACCGTGGGTGCAGCGGCTTAATACCGCCCTAGGTCGCGAGACTTAGCCTTCGAGCGGAACAATACTAGCGCTGGCGTGTCACGTGGTAAGAGCGCTTGGACTGCGTCACCATGATGTACGAGCCGAGTGAGGCGCGCTTGATCGTTACCGGCTCACCCGGGCGCATCCGCCCGTCATCACCCTGGTATGTCCACATCTGCCCGTTATCGAGCAACACGTAGCCGTTTCCTTGGCGGTCCGTCAATACATTGGTGATGTGCACCTGAATGGATTGCAGACCCGGTGGAGGTGGTGACTGGCTGTGTGCTTGCACCTGGGCCCGGGTGAAACCGAAGTTCTGCGGGTCATCCGCGGGCGCCGCTGTGGAAGCGGTGTTGCCGGTGGATGCTGGAACTGACGTTGCCGCTGCAGGCGCGGGGGTTGCGGCCGGCGCGGGGACCGCAACCGCCGCCGTCGGTGCTGGCGGCGGCGATGGCGGCGGCAGCGCAGGAGCGCTCGCAGTGGGCGTCGCAGGCGCCACTGGCGCCGCTGGCGCAGGCGGTACGAGCGGTGCGGACAAACTGTCGTAGCACGCGAGCCGCGCATCGGGTGCAGTCATCGCGGCGCAGCGGGCGAGGTCGGCGGCAGTGGGGGCGCCGGCCGGCCACGCGGATGCAGATACAAAGAGCAGCGGCGTGATCAAGCGCGCGGCCCGCGCGGCGGCTCGCGGGCAGCTCATAATGCGTTCTCCTGCGGCAGCGAGTAATACTTCTGATAGACCTCGGTGGCGGTCTTGATCATGTCGCGCTCAGCGGCGCTCAGCAGCGGATTCCAAATGTCGAAAATCAAAATGGCGCGCGGGGTATCGGATAGGTTCCAGGCTTCATGTTCGATGGTGTCGTCGAAAACCCAAGCACGGCCCGGCACCCATTCTCGTGTGGTGGCGCCCACTCGAAATCCGCAGTCCGGCGGTATCACCAAAGGCAGGTGCACGGTGCAGCGCGTGTTGGTGATCCCGGTGTGCGCGGGGATGCGAGTGTTAGCTTCGAGAATCGAGAAGAACGCGGTGGGAGCCCGACCCTCCACACGGCAGCGCGGCGTGGTCTCGAGCATCCGCGCGGTAACCGGACAGCGGGCGATGTGACCGGCAACGGCCTGGCTTTGATTCCATAAAAAATACGCGCTCCAGCGCCGCGAGCGGTTCAGTTCCCGGAACTGGTCCAGCGGCATGCTTTTCGGGAAATCGATGTAGGGCTGCAACCCGTCGCGATCGGCAACCAGAACTCGCAGCAGCTCCGTGCGTATCTCATCCGATGCAGCCTCGATCTGCTCGAGCCATGGGAACTCCGAGCGATCAAAGAACTCGATCACCGGGAGTTCGGGGAAGTACATCCAGGTCGGCTGCGAATGGTAAACCCGGCGTTTGCCCATCAGGGTATCCAGGCATTTATCCACCCGCAATTCGCGCCGTCCTCCATGCCGCTCGCGAATTTCAGCGAGCGGCTCCTCGAGCTTTGCAGTCAGCGCCGCAAGGTCGGCATCCACCATCGTCTTCGCATGGGCGAACGCCTCCTTGATGTTGGCGGGCAGGTCGGCGCCGGGTGGCACACAGTCAAGCGCGTTTTGGTAGGCGCGAGCGGCGTTGCGCGGATCGCCGGTTTCCTCGAGATAGGCTCCCTTCTGCAGCAGCGCAGACAAATGGCGCGGCTCGAGCTCGAGCGCCTTTTCAATCGCGTCGATTTCCTCGGCGCGGCGGCCGAGTGCTCTGAGGCTCGACGCCAGGTTCGACCAAAGGGCGGGGTGCTTGGGGTCCGCGCTGGTGGCGCGCGCGAACAAAGCCTGCGCCTTATCAGCTGCGCCGCGCCCCAGCATGCGCACGCCAAGTTCATTGAGGACCGCCGGGTGATTGGGAGCCCGCTGTGCGACACCTGCCAGCAGCTGATCAGATTCGGGCATCCGGCCGGCAGCCGCCTCCGCCTTCGAGGCCTGCAGTGCGCGGATGATGGTGGCGTCGTCGAGCGGCGCCGAGGTTGCGGTATTCACGAGCGGCAATTGTATAACACCGCGCTGTCCATCGTCCTCTCGGCCGCAGCCCGGCGGTGGCCCGCCTGGCCAAGGGGCTGCGG
>DASYNV010000269.1:0-5748 GCA_036008365.1 Steroidobacteraceae bacterium
GTCGAGCGGGCGCTGGACTGGCTGGCCGATCTGGCCGAGGAGCGCGAGCGCCCCAACCTGCGCGGCAACGGCGCCTTCCGGGTCTATGCCCCGGAGGAAATGGCCCGCCTCGACGCCCAGTGCAGGGGCCTCCTGACCTCGCTCGAAGCCGGCGGCATCCTCTCGCCGGGCCAGCGCGAAATCGTCATCGATCGCCTGTTGGCGCTCGACACCGAGGAGCTCGACATGGAGCAGGTCAAATGGGTGGTGCTCATGGTTCTGTCGAGCCAGCCGGGCCAGGAACTGGCCTATGCCCGCATGGAAGATCTGGTATTCGATGATCCGCACCACGACCCGCACTGAGCCCTCGGCCGAGAGGTCGAAACTCGCATCCGCGGCTAGTCCGCGGTTTTTCGTTTCTGGCTCCCTCACGCAGCAGCGCCATGGCCGATAACCTCGTTATCGTCGAATCACCCGCGAAAGCCCGCACTATCAAGAAGTACCTGGGCCGCGGATTCAACGTGCTCGCCTCCTATGGGCACGTGCGCGATCTGGTGCCCAAAGAGGGCGCGGTCGATCCCGACCACGGCTTCGCGATGAACTATCAGCTCATCGAGCGCAATGAGCGGCATGTCGAGGCCATCTCCAAGGCGCTGCAGAAGGCCGACTCGCTCTACCTCGCAACCGACCCCGATCGCGAGGGCGAGGCCATTGCCTGGCATCTGCTCGAGATCCTGAAGCAGCGCGGCGAACTGCGCCACAAGCAGGTGCATCGCGTGGTGTTCCACGAGATCACGCGCAATGCGATCCGCGCCGCGGTCGAGTCGCCGCGCGAGCTGTCGCTGGACCTGGTCAACGCGCAACAGGCGCGACGCGCGCTCGACTATCTGGTGGGCTTCAATCTCTCGCCGCTGCTGTGGAAAAAGGTGCGCCGCGGACTCTCGGCCGGCCGTGTGCAGAGCCCGGCGCTGCGCATGATCTGCGAGCGCGAGGAGGAGATCGCAGCCTTCGTGCCCCAGGAGTACTGGAGCATCGACGCGCAGGGCGAGCATTCCGAGCAGACATTTCCACTCAAGCTCACCGAATTCCGCGGCCGCAAGGTCGAACAGTTCAGCTTCGGCAACGAGGCCAGCGCGCGCGAAGCGCAGCAGGCGCTGACCTCGGCCGCGGGTACCGAAGGGACACTCAAGGTACTCAGCGTCGAGCGCAAGCAACGCCGCCGCAACCCGGCACCGCCGTTCACCACCTCGACGCTGCAGCAGGAAGCCTCGCGCAAGCTCGGCTTCTCGGCCCAACGCACCATGCGGCTGGCGCAGCAGCTCTACGAAGGCATCGATATCGGCGAGGGCAACGTCGGCCTGATCACCTACATGCGCACCGATTCGGTCGCGCTGGCCGCCGAAGCCGTCCAGGAGATCCGCGAAGTGATTGCGCGGCTCTACGGACCACAGGCGGTGGCGGAGGAAGCGCGTGTCTATCGCACCAAGTCAAAGAACGCCCAGGAAGCCCACGAAGCGATCCGACCCACTTCGGCCGCCATCGTTCCGGCCGACATCGAGCGCCACCTGGATGCGGATCAGTTCAAGCTCTACTCGCTGATCTGGAAGCGCGCGGTCGCTTGCCAGATGGCGCACGCCCTGTTCGATACCGTGGCGGTCGACATGGTCGCAGGCCCGGACGGTGCCGAGCGCCACCTGCTGCGCGCCAATGGCTCGACGCTGCTCTCTCCGGGCTACATTGCGGTCTATCAGGAGGATCTCGACGACGCGACCGCCGACGACAGCGACCACGTGCTGCCGGCAATGAACGAGGGTGACACGGTCAGGCTCAAGCAGGTTACCCCGCAGCAGCACTTCACCGAGCCGCCGCCGCGCTTCACCGAAGCCTCCCTGGTCAAGGCGCTCGAGGAGTACGGCATCGGCCGCCCCTCGACCTACGCTTCGATCATCTCGACGCTGCGTGACCGCGATTACGCCGAGATCGAGAATCGACGCTTCACGGCCACCGACATCGGCAAGATCGTGTGCCGTTTTCTGACCGATCACTTCCACCGCTACGTCGATTATGGCTTCACCGCGGCCATGGAAGATGAGCTCGATGCGGTCTCGCGCGGCGAAGAACCATGGACCACGCCGCTGTCGAAGTTCTGGAAACCCTTCATCGAGCAGGTCGAGGACGTCGAGAAAAACGTCTCGCGCGAACAGGTGGCGCAGGCCCGCGACCTCGGCATCGATCCAGTCAGCGGTAAACCGATGAGCGTGCGCATGGGGCGCTTCGGGCCGTTCGTGCAGATCGGCACCAAGGACGATGAGGAGAAGCCAAAATTCGCCGGTCTGCGTCCGGGGCAGAAGATGGATGCCGTCACGCTCGAACAGGCGCTCGAGCTGTTCAAGCTGCCGCGCACGCTCGGCACCACGGCGTCCGGCGCGCCGGTCATCGCCAGCATCGGCCGCTTCGGTCCCTATATCAAATACGGCAGCAAGTACGTCTCGCTCAAGGACGATCCCTACACCGTCACGCTCGAGCGCGCGCTCGAGTGCATCCGGCTCAAGGAGGAGGCTGACGCCAACCGCATCATCCAGGACTTCGGCGTCGACAATATCCAGGTTCTCAACGGGCGCTATGGTCCCTACGTCAGCAATCGGGAAAAGAATGCGCGCGCCCCCAAGGATCGCGACCCGAAGACGCTGACGCTGGAGGAATGTCGCGCGCTGCTCGAGGCGGCGCCGGTGCGGCCGCTGCGCGGTCGCGGACGTTTCGGCAAGAAGGCCGCAGGCGTGGCCAAAGCCTCGCCCAACGGCAAAGATACTGCGGCGGCAACGCCCACCGCGCCGGCAGCGACCCAGGCGCCCAAGGATCGAACCAGCGGGCGCGGCAACGGCGGCAATGGCACTGTACGCACCGAAGCCGCCACGCCGGAAGTCGCCACCGCGCTCGCGGCGCGCCGCGGCGCGCCGCACAAGGTCAAGCGCGTGGCCGAGACGCGGCGCAAGGTTGCGCACCACGCCGCGAAAACAGCCGCAGGTAAATCGAAGGCCGCGACCAAGGCGCGCGCCAAGCCGACCGCCAAGGCATCGCTCAAGGCAGCGAGCGGTGCCGCCCGATCACGCTCAGGAGCCAAGAAGACCGCCGGCCCGGCATGAAGTATCGCCACAGCTTCCACGCTGGAAACTTCGCCGATGTCCACAAGCACGTGGCGTTGTGTGCGCTGCTGCGGGCGATGCAGCGCAAGGACAGGGGCTTCTTCTATCTTGACACGCATGGCGGCGCCGGCCGCTACGATCTGGACAGTCCAGATACGCACCGCGGTGCCGAAGCGCGTCACGGTGCGACCGCGCTGCTCGCGGACACGGCACAGCTGCAGTCCGAGGCGCTGCGCAATTACTGCGCGGCGATTCTGGCGCTTCGCCGTCAACTCGACTGCGCGACGGTCTATCCCGGCTCACCCTGGCTCGCGGCACAGTTGCTGCGCGCGCAGGACCGCGGCCTGTGCTGCGAGCTGCTGCCGGCAGAGTGCCGCGCGCTCGAGCGCGCGCTCGGCGGCCTGCGACGCATGCGCGTGGTGTGCGCCGACGGCTACCAGCAACTGCGTGCAGCACTGCCGCCCGCGGAGCGGCGTTGCCTGGTGTTGATCGATCCGCCCTATGAGCATCCGGTGCCCGAACTCGAGCGCGCGCTGCAAGCGATTCAATTGATTCTCGACCACCTGTCGAATGCCGTGGTGCTGGTGTGGTATCCGATCAAGGACGAGCGCGCGCTGGTGCCATGGCTGGCGCGGGTCGAGCGCAGCCTGGCCACGCCGGCTTCCAGCCTCGAGCTCTGGCTCTACCCGCGCGACTCACGAGTCGGCCTGAACGGTTCGGGCCTGCTGCTGGTCAATCCGCCCTACCGATTCGTGCCGGAGGCCGGGATCTGGCAGCAGGAGCTGCAGCGCCTGCTCGACCCGGCGGGCCGCGGCGGCAGCGCCGTGCGGGCACTGTCGAGTTCAGGCCCTGCCCATGACACCGGCACCTGATCGTTATGCTGTGATCGGCCATCCGATCGCCCACAGTCGCTCGCCGTGGATCCACGCGCAGTTCGCAAAGCAGACCGGCGAACACGTCAGTTATGCGGCGATCGACCTTGCGCCGGCCGAATTGACGCCGCGTCTGCGCGACTTCTTCGTGCAGGGCGGTCGCGGACTGAACGTCACGGTGCCGCACAAGCAGGCGGTACTGCCGCTGCTCGATGAGTTGAGCGAACGCGCACGCATCGCCGGTGCGGTCAACACCGTGATACGGCAGCCGGATGCACGCCTGCGCGGCGACAATACCGACGGCAGCGGTTTCATACGCGATCTGACGCACAATCTCGGCTTCAGCGTGAGCGCTCGCCGCGTGCTGCTGCTGGGCGCCGGCGGGGCCACACGCGGACTGCTGGCGCCGTTGCTGGCGCTCGAGCCGGCCGAACTCGTGATCGCCAACCGATCGCCCGAACGGGCCGCGGAGCTCGCGCAGCGTTTCGCCAGCCGGGGCGCGGTACGCGGATGCGGCTACGAGGCGCTCGGATCGCAGCGTTTCGAGCTCATCATCAACGGCACCGCGGCCAGCCTCGACCAGCAGCTGCCGCCGCTGCCGCTTGCAGTACTCGAGGCCGCCACAATCTGTTACGACCTGGCATATGCGGCCGGCGGCACGCGCTTCGTGCGTTGGGCGCGCGAACACGGCGTCGCGCGCTGCGTCGATGGCACGGGCATGCTGGTCGAGCAGGCAGCGGATTCGTTCATGCTCTGGCGCGGCGTGCGCCCGGACACCGCGCCCGTGCTCGCCACGCTGGCCGCCTGAGCGCTATCGTTGCCGCCTCTGCAGGAGTCATCCGCCATGCCGTCTCGCACCCGCTTTGCGCTGCTGATTGCCCTGGCGCCGATCTGGTTCGTGCCGGCCGGCGCGGATAGCGCTCAGCAAAGCGCGCAGGTCAGCGGCGATGCCGCCTTCATGCAGCTTGCGGACGACTATATCGACCATTTCTACCTCCCGAACAATCCGAGCGGCGCGACACTGGCCGGCGTTCACCGTTACGACGGCGAGCTCGAGGATTACGGCCGGGCGGCGCGCGAACGTCAGATCAGGGCGCTGCGCTCCTATCAGCGACGCTTCGAAGCGGCCGACGCCGCGAGTCTTTCCGAACGCGTGGCAGGCGATCGCGAGTTGCTGCTGTCGAACGCGCGCAGCGAGCTGCTGACGCTGCAGACCATCCGGCCCTGGCAGAACAATCCCGACACGTACTCATCCGGCGTTGCCAACAGTGCGTTTGTGATCATGGAACGCAGCTTCGCACCGCCGGCGCAGCGCCTGATCTCACTGATCGAGCGCGAGCGGCGCATGCCAGCGGCGCTCGCGCAGGCGCATGTGAACCTGCGCAACCCGCCCGAGATCTATACGCGCATCGCGCTCGAGCAGCTCCCGGGCACGATCGACTTCTTTGCGAACGATCTGCCGCAAGCGTTCGCCAGCGTGACCGACGCCGCACTGCAGGCGAGATTCCGCGGCGCCAATCGGGCAGTCATTGCGGCGCTCAGAGGCTATCAGGGCTGGCTGCAACAGCAGGTGCTGCCGCATTCGCATGGCGACTTTCGCATCGGTGCGAAAGCCTTCAGCGCCAAACTGCTGGACGACGAGATGGTCGATACGCCGCTCGATCGGCTGCTCGAGATCGGCAACGCCGATCTCGAGCGCAACCAGCAGGCGTTTGCGCGCGTGGCGCGCGAACTCGATCCCGACAAGAGCACCC
>DASYNV010000270.1:0-2529 GCA_036008365.1 Steroidobacteraceae bacterium
AGGAATTCGCGCGCCACGGACTCGGGGCCGATCACTGGATCACACAGATCGCGCCGACCGGTGCGCGCGTGATCGACTGATGAAATTCGCGAGCACGCGCAATGCGCGGATGCAGCTCGGCTTCAGCGGCGCGCTGATACAGGGCCTGGCTGCCGACGGCGGTCTGTTCGTGCCGCTGGAATGGCCGAGCTACGCGTCCGCGGCATTGACCGCGCCGGCGAACGAGCAGCCGCTCGCGGGGCTGTCGAACGAGCTGCTGCGCCCGTTCCTGGCGGGCGATGCGCTCGCATCGGAGCTCGCCGCGATTGCCCAGGAAGCCTGCAACTTTCCCGCTCCACAATACTGGCTCGAGCCGGAACGGCGCCTGGGTGTGCTCGAGCTGTTCCACGGTCCGACGGCGGCCTTCAAGGATTTCGGCGCGCGCTTTCTGGCCGCAGCGATGTCTCGCCTGCGGCGCGGGGCCGCGCGGCCGCTGCAGGTGCTGGTGGCGACCTCGGGCGACACCGGTGGTGCGGTGGCGGCGGCTTTTCACGGCCAGCGCGGAATCGAAGTCGCGGTGCTCTACCCCAAGGGCCTCGTATCACCGATGCAGGAGCAGCAGCTCACCTGCTGGGGCGACAACGTTCACAGCTTTGCGGTGCGCGGGCGCTTCGATGACTGCCAGCGTATGGTCAAGCAGGCGTTCAACGACGCTGCGTTGCGCGAGCGCTACGAGCTGACCTCGGCGAACAGCATCAACTTGGGAAGGCTGCTGCCACAGATGTGCTACTACTGGGCCGCCAGTCTGCGGGTCGAACGCGAGCACGGCGAACCGGCCTCGTTCGTGGTCCCGAGCGGCAATCTCGGCAACGTCACCGCGTGCATCTGGGCGCGCAAGCTCGGCGCGCCGATTGCCGCCATCGTGCTGGCGCACAACGCCAATCGCACCGTGCCGGATTATCTGAGCACCGGCACCCTGCATGTGCGCGCCAGCATTGCGACCCTGTCGTCGGCCATGGACGTCGGCGATCCGAGCAATCTCGAGCGCTTGAGCGCGCTCTATCCCGACGCGGCGGCACTGCGGAACGCCGTGAGCGCAGTCTCGGTCGACGATGAGGCGACCCGCAGCCGTATCCGCACCGATTTTGCCCGCTTCGGCCGCATCTGGTGCCCGCACACGGCCGTGGCGGCCGAGGCCTACACGCGCTTGAGCCCCGTGCTGCGCCAGCGCGGCCGCTGGCTGCTGGTCGCCAGCGCCCATCCGGCGAAATTTCGCGAAATAGTGGCACCCCTGATTGGCGAAAATGTGCCGATGCCGGAAAATCTGTCGAGGCTGTTCGATCGGCCTTCGAATGCGACGGAGATCGATGCGGATGTCGAGGCGCTGAGGCGCGCATTGTAACCATGGACCCTTTGCCAACCGTCAATCTGGAACTGGCCGCCATCGTAGCGTTCGTGGCCGCTCTATTCACCGGCGCGTTCTACCTCTGGCGCTGGGATCGGCGCCGCCGCATGCGCCTGGTGCGCACCTTCGCCGTCACGAGCTGCGGTTTCGATCACATGCGCAACGTGCTCGTGCCCGACGGGCAGGGCAGCGCGCTGCACGTGGATTTCCTGCTGTTGACCGCGCGCGGTGTGATCGTCATCGACCTGCGCGACATTGCCGGCAATATCTTCGGCGGCGATCAGATGAGCGCCTGGACCGTCATGCACCGGGCGCAGCGCTACACCTTCGATAACCCGCAGCCCGGCCTGTACGATCGAATCGCAGCGGTCCGCGCCCTGGCGCAGGGACTACCGGTGGATGGACGCATCGTATTCACGGGGCGAGGCCGCTTTCCCAAGGGACTGCCGCGCCACACGCTGATGCTCGATTCGCTGCCCTCGGAGTTCCCGGTGTCGGATCGCGAGACCATGCGTACGCTGCTCGAGCGCTGGATGCCGGCCTGGTCCTCGATCAGGAAGTCCGTGACACCGAGTCAGCTCGCGGCGCCCAAGGCGGCCATCTAGCTCCAGCATCACTCGGGCAGGCCGAACAACGCGCGCGCGTGTGCGCTGGTGTGTGCGGCGCAGTCCTCGACGCTCTCAGCGCGCGCTTTCGCCACGGCGGCGCCGATGTGCGGCAGGTACATCGGCTCGTTGCGGCGCCTGGGCGGCTGCGGCCGCAGATCGCGCGGCAGCAGGTACGGAGCATCGGTCTCGAGCAGCAGGCGCTGCGATGGGATTTTGCTCACCAGCGGCGCAAGGTGCCGGCCACGCCGCTCGTCGCAGAACCAGCCCGTGATGCCGATTGCAAGGCCGAGCTCGAGATAGGCCTCGAGCTCGGCCGCATTGCCGGTGAAGCAGTGCGCCACGCCCTTGAGCTGCCCGGTGCCGTGACTGCGCAGCACCGCAATGAAATCAGCGTGCGCGTCGCGTTGATGCAGAAACACCGGCTTACCGCACTCGAGCGCGAGCGCGAGCTGCCATTCGACGGCGCGCAGCTGTGCTGCGCGCGGCGAGAAGTTGCGGTAGTAGTCGAGGCCGCATTCTCCGGCCGCAACGACTTCG
>DASYNV010000271.1:0-15350 GCA_036008365.1 Steroidobacteraceae bacterium
TTGGGATTGGACTGGAACACCGTCTGGCCCGCGGCGTTCTCGATGCGCCCGATGAAATAGGGGTCGACGCGATAGCCGCCGTTGGCAAACACGGCGTAGCCCGTCACCATCTGCAACGGTGTCGCCTGCAGGCTGCCGAGCGCGATGGTCATGTCCTTGGGCATTTCCTGCGGGTTGAAACCGAACTTGGAGGCGTAGTCGATTGCGGCGTCGACCCCGAGCTGGCGCACGACGCGGATCGTCACCAGGTTGCGCGAATAGACCAGCGCTTCGCGCAGGCGCATCGGGCCTTCGAATCCCTTTTCGACGTTCTCGGGCCGCCAGGTGCGCTCCTGCCCGCTGTCGTCGTAAACGATCGGTGCATCCATGACGATCGTCGAGGGCGTGAAGCCGCTCTCGAGCGCAGCTGAATAAAGGAACGGCTTGAAGCCCGAGCCCGGCTGCCGGCGCGCCTGCGTCGCGCGATTGAACTTGTTGTCGAAATAATCGAACCCGCCGACCAGCGCCACGATCGCGCCGTCGTTCGGATCCATGGCCACCAGCGCACTCTGCGCCTCGGGCAGTTGCGCTAACTGTGCCAACCCGGTGCGATTGGCGACCACGTACACCACATCGCCCCGCTGGAGCACCTCGTCGGCGTGTTTCGGCGGCACACCTGTGCGCGTCTCGGAGAGCCGTCGGCGCGCCCATGACAGTCCGTCCCAGTCGATCTGCGCGAATCCGAACCCGCGGATATACACGCGTGCGCTCTGCGGGGCGACCGAGACCACGACTGCGGGCGCCAGATCGCCGATGCCGGCAATACCGGCGAGCAGTACCTCGAACTGCGCCCCGGCAGTACGGGAGCCGATGTCGACCTGCTTCAAGGGGCCGCGATAGCCGTGACGGCGGTCGTACTGGATCAGGCCGATGCGCACGGCGCGATCAGCCGCGGTCTGCAGGCGGCCGTCGATCGTGGTGTAGACGCGGTAACCCTCGTTGACCGCTTCCTCACCGAAGCGATTCACCAGATCGGCGCGCGCCATCTCCGCCACATACGGCGCTTCGACGTCACTGAGAATGCCGAAGTCGTGTGCCGCCACCGTTTCCTGGCTCGCGGCCTGTGCCTCGGCGGTATCGATGTACTTGAGCTTCTGCATCTGCTGCAGCACGTAGCGGCGGCGACTCTGCGCAGCCTTCGGATTCGTCACCGGGTTGTAATTCGATGGCGCCTGCGGCAATCCCGCGAGCGTCGCGGCCTCGGCGAGCGAAAGCTGGTCGAGTCTCTTGCCGAAGTAGGTTTCCGCCGCCGCGGCGACGCCATAGGAGCGCTGACCGAGGAAAATCACGTTCAGATAAGTCTGCAGTATCTGCTCCTTGTTGAACTCGTGCTCCATGCGATAGGCGACGAAAATCTCCTGCAGCTTGCGTTTGATGCTCTTGTCGAGCGTCAGAAACATGTTGCGAGCCGCCTGCATGGTGATGGTGCTGGCGCCCTGCGAGTAGTGCCCCGAAGTCAGATCGACCCACACGGCGCGCAGCATGCCGCTGTAGTCGAAGCCGTGGTGGGTGTAGAAGCGCTGGTCCTCGGCGGAGATGAAGGCATTGCGCACCACCTCGGGAATTTCCTGATAAGCGACCAGAGCGCGGCGCTTCTCACCGATCTGGGCGATCAGTTCTCCGCTGCGGCTGTAGACGCGCATCGGCACGGGCAGATTGAGCGTACCCATGGCGTCGATCGGCGGCAGCGATGGCACGACATAGAGGTAACTGCAGATCAGTGCGTACACGCCCAGGAATGCCAGCGTCACGCAGAGCCACAGGGCACCGGCAGCGAGCCGAAATGTGTTCATCTTCACCGAATCTGTCTCGAAATTATGCTATCGTCGCCAATATTGATGTCATCTTGGCCGGTTCGGTGTCTCAACGGGTGCCCCCGCACACACTATATGACGTTTCCAGCTTGGCACAGTCGAAGTGCTTCCGGGCGTAACTAATACCGATAACGCCGTAGGCCCTGCCTGTCCGAGCTGCACAAAAGAACTTCCTAAGAACTTAGAGCTACTTCACGGCCCGTGATTCCGTCGGCAGTTTAAGGTGAAGGTGACCAAGGGCGGTTGGTCGAGCAGACTCTGATCGTATTTAACTTATGCCTGTTATATATTGCAGGCAAAGCTCGATAGGGTCTCCTAGAAAATCGCGCAGCCTACTGAAAGGTCAGGGAAAAAGTGTTGCTATTTTCGCGCAAATATCGCCAGCTCCTGGGCCTCGACATCACCACGTCCTCTATCAAGCTGATCGAGTTGGCGCTGGTGGGTGGCCAATACCGGGTCGAGTCGTACGCGGCTGAGCCGACGCCGCCGAACTCGATGAATGAGAAGACCCTGGTTGACCCGGAGGCCGTCGGCGAAGCGATTCGTCGCGCCGTAAAGCGCTCGGGAGCCAAGAGTCACGAAGTGGCGATTGCGATCAGCGGCGACGCCGCCATCACCAAAGTCATTCAGATGCCGCGCGGTTTGCGCGACTCAGAGCTCGAAGCCCAGGTCGAAATGCAGGCCGACCAGTACATCCCATTCCCCATGGATGAGGTCAGCTACGACTTCGAAGTGCTGGGGCAATCGGACAAGGACGCCGAGTCGGTCGACGTGCTGCTGGTGGCCTCGCGCACCGACAATGTTTCGCAGCGCCGCTCGGCGGTAGTGGCCGCCGGACTCTCGACCCGGATCGTCGACGTCGAAGCCTTCGCGCTCGAGAACGCCTGCCGCCTCATGACGCACCAGATGCCCGACGGCGGCATCGATCGCAGCATTGCGGTGGTCGATTTCGGCGCCAGCAGTACCACCTTCAGTGTGCTGCGCAATCTCAAGGTGGTTTACACGCGCGATTTCGCCTTCGGTGGCCAGCAGCTCACCGAAGAAATCATGCGTACCTACGGACTGTCGATGGAGGAGGCCGGCCGCGCCAAGAAGGAAGGCGGCCTGCCGGGCAACTACCAGGCGGAAGTGCTCGATCCGTTCATCGACGACATGACTCAGCAGGTCAGCCGCTCGTTGCAGTTCTACCTGGCATCGGGCAGTGGCCGCGAGCAGCCCGACAAGATTCTGATCTGCGGCGGCTGCGCCAACATTCCGGGCGTGGCCGATGTGGTGCAAAGCCGCGTCGGCATCAGTGCCGAGCGCGGTGATCCGCTGGGGCAGATGAAGCTTTCCTCGCGCGCACGCGCACAGGCCGTGCAGCGCGATGCCACGGCCTTGTTGACGGCCTGTGGCCTCGCCCTGCGGAGCTTTGACTAATGCCTCGCATAAATCTATTGCCCTGGCGCGAGCAACAGCGCCGCGAACGCAAGCTCGCCTTCTTCGTGGCGCTCGGTGTCGCCGCCGGCGCAGCCGCGGTGGTGGCTTTCGCCGCCTACCTGCTGCTCGGATCGATGATCGACGCCCAGGACCGGCGCAACGACCGCCTGACCCGGGAGATCAAGGTGCTCGACAAGCAGATCGAGGAGATCAACGACCTCGATGCGCAGAAGCAGCGCTTCATTGCGCGCATGCAGATCATCGAGAAGCTGCAGCGCTCGCGTCCGGAAGTGGTGCACCTGTTCGATGAGCTGGTCAAGGAGATGCCGGACGGCACTTATCTGACCTCGATCAAGGAGAGCGGCACCAAGCTCAAGCTCGAGGGCGTGGCGCAGTCATCGACGCGCGTGTCGACCCTGATGCGAAATATCGCGGCCTCGCAGTGGCTGCGTAATCCCGAACTGGAAGTGGTCGAGAGCGCCAAGGACAACGTCGGCGGCAGCCACTTCGTGCTCGACGCCGAACAGGTCAGCATTGCCAACGACGACGACAGCAGCGCCTCCAAGCGGCCGATGCACACCGTCGTCGGGGGTGCCAAATGAACCTGATTCAGGAACTGCGCAGCCTCGATCCGCGCGATCCGGGGCGCTGGCCGTTCGCGGTCCGTGCGCTGATGACTGCCATCTGCTTCGCGATCGTGGCGCTGGCACTCATCTATTTTTTCGTCTGGCAGAATCGTATGCCCGATCTGCAGCAGCGCGAAGACAAGGAACAGGCGCTGCGCAACGAGTACCGCACCAAGCACGCCAAGGCCGCCAACCTGGCGCTCTACAAGCAGCAGCTGGCCGACATCGAAAAGTCGTTCGGCGCGCTGCTGCGGCAGCTGCCGAGCAAGACCGAAGTGCCGAACCTGCTGGTCGATATCTCGCAGACCGGGCTCGCGGCCGCGCTGCAGGAAAAGTTGTTCCAGCCCGGGACGGAAGCCAAGAAGGACTTCTACGCCGAGCTGCCGATCAAAATCACGCTGACCGGCTCTTATCATGATTTCGGCACATTCGTGAGCGGCATCGCCGCACTGCCGCGCATCGTGACACTGCACGATATTCAGATCACTCCGCGGGAAAAGACCGGCGGCTTTGATCAGCTGCAACTCGACGTAACCGCCAAGACCTATCGCTACCTCGATGATGACGAGATCGCCGCTGCGGAAGCCGACAAGCGCAAGGCCGATCAGGCAAAACGACACGGCGCAGGAAGCTGAACCGATGAGTGCGAGACGCAGGCCGATCATTCAATCGACCGTCTGTATGGCGCTGGTGAGCGCCGTTCTGGCCGGCTGTAGTGGCCGCGATGCCGATCTTGATCGCTTCATAGACGCCACCAAGAAGGAGCCCGGCGGCCGCGTCGAGCCGTTACCTGAGGTCAGGCCGTACGAGGCGTTCAACTACACCGATCAGGACAAGCGCTCGCCGTTCGTGCCTGGCGGCTCTGCCCTCGGAGGCTTGCGGCCCGACAGCCGCCGCAATCGCGATTATCTGGAACAATTTTCGCTCGACACGCTGAAGATGGTTGGGACACTCAACCTCGCCGGCAATCATTTTGGCCTGGTGCAGACCAGGGACGGGAGGGTGCACCGCGTGATCGTGGGCGAGCACCTCGGAACCAACGACGGCAAGATCACCACCATTTCGCCGTCAAAAATTGCACTGGTTGAGATCATTCCGGACGGGCTCGGCGGCTATATCGAACGCCCCGCCGCGATCGGTCTGAACGAATGATCGGTACGGAGACACATCGAATGAAACGGTTCATCCCCCAATTGCTGCGCGCACGCATCCGCCGGATCGCCCTGCTCGGTGCCGCCAGCATGCTCGTTGGTCTCAACGCGCAGGCTGCCGATCCCGCCGATGCGGCTGCTGCGGCACCGGCCGGCAACCAGCTGCAGTCGATCGATGTGCAGAAACTGAACGGCAATCAGCTGCAGCTGACGCTGCATCTGTCCGGTCCGGCCCCTGAACCGCTCTCCTTCACCGTCGACAAGCCGGCGCGCATCTCGCTCGACATTCCGAACACCTCACTGGCACTGACCTCGCGCCGCATCGATGTCGGCGCCAACGGCGTCGACACGGTGATTGCGGCCGAAGCCAATGGCCGCTCGCGTGTGGTGCTGAATCTGGACCAGCCGATGCCGTATCAGACGCGCGTCAGCGGCAATGACATCGTGGTCATGGTCGGCACCGCCATCACTTCGCGGGCCACTGCCGCATCGACCGCCCCCGCCGCCCAGCCGGCGGCCGCGCCGATGAGCGGGCGCGCCATTCGCAGCATCGACTTTCGCCGCAGCGAGACCGGCGCCGGCCGACTGATCGTGCGTCTGAGCGATCCGCGCACACCGATCAATCTCAAGCAGCAGGGCTCGCAGATACTGATCGATTTCAGCGGTGCGGATCTGCCCAAGAACCTGCAGCGTCGCTATGACACGCTGGACTTCGGCACGCCGGTCACCGGATTCGATGCCGTGCGCAGCAACGGCGACACGCGCATCGTGATCAACGCTGCCAGCGGCGAGGTCGAGCCGCTCGCGTACCAGTCGGATAACGAATACGTGGTCGAGATCTCGGCGGCCAGGAAGCCGGATCAGAACGCCGCCGCCGAACAGAAGAAGCAATACAAGGGCGAGCGCCTGACACTCAACTTCCAGGACATCGAGACGCGCGCAGTGCTGCAGTTGCTCGCCGATGCGAGCGGCCAGAACATCGTGGTCAGCGATACCGTCGGCGGCAACGTCACGCTGCGGCTGCAGAACGTGCCGTGGGACCAGGCGCTCGATATCGTGCTGCGTACCAAGGGGCTCGATAAGCGGCAGGAAGGCAACGTCATCATCGTCGCACCCGCCGCGGAGCTGGCCGCTCGCGAGAAAGCGGATCTCGCCGCCAAGAAGGACATCCAGGAACTCGAGCCGCTGCACGCCGAGTACCTGCAGGTCAATTACGCCAAGGCAACCGATATCGCGAACCTGTTGCGCGGCACGGGCACCGCGGGTGGCGGCGCCACCGCTGGGATCCCCGGACAGAACTCGGTGCTGTCGCCGCGCGGGCACGTCTCGGTCGATGATCGCACCAATACGCTGCTGCTGCAGGACACGGCCGAGCGCATCGCTGACGTCCGGCGCCTCGTGGCAACGCTCGACATACCGGTTCGCCAGGTGCTGATCGAGGCGCGCATCGTGGTCGTCACGAACGACTTCGAACGCGATCTCGGCGCGCTCTTCGGCATCACCGCGACGCGTCACAACGGCACCAACGGGTTGTTCGAAACCACCGGCACGGCCGCCGGTACCGATCAGGGCATCAGTTCCGCACTGACCAATCTGGCGGGCAACGGCGGTAGCTCGGTCTATCCGGTGTCGCTGCCGACCGGTACCAACGCCGCCAACCGCTACAACGTCAATCTGCCGGTCGCGACCCCCGCGGGCAGCATTGCGCTCGGTATCCTGGGATCGGACTTCCTGGTCGATCTCGAGCTCGACGCCGCGCAGAAGGAAAATCGCGGCACCGTGATTTCCTCACCGAAGGTCATCACTGCGAATCAGCGCGAAGCGATCATTCGCCAGGGTGTCGAGATTCCTTATCAGCAGTCCGCCTCCAGCGGCGCGACCACGATCGCGTTCAAGGATGCGGTGCTGGAGCTCAAGGTCAAGCCGCTGATCACGCCGGACGGCCGCATCATTCTCGATCTGACCGTGTCCGACGATACGGTCGGTTCGGTCGTAGTCGCATCGGGCGGTGTCAATGTGCCCGCGATCAACACGCGCGCCATCGAGACCCAGGTGGTTCTGACCGACGGCCAGACGGTGGTGCTCGGCGGTATCCTCGAGACCAATCACACCGATGCGGAAACCAAGGTGCCGTGGCTCGGCGACATTCCGGTGCTCGGCAATCTGTTCAAGAACACCACCAAGACCGACGACAAGGACGAGCTGCTGGTGTTCGTGACGCCGAAGATCATCCACGAAGGGATCAGCGTGAACTAGCCGCATGCGCCCACGCGCATGCGCATCCTGCTGATCGAAGACGATGAGCTCGTGGCCGACGCGGTGGTCCGCGGGCTCACCCTCGCCGGTTTCACGGTCGATCATGCGGCATCCGCGGAGCTCGGCCGGGCGGCGCTCGCCGAGCACTTCGATCTGGCGGTCATCGATATCGGCCTGCCCGGCGCGGATGGACTGACGCTGCTCGCGGCGCTCCGCGGCGAGGGCCGAACCATGCCGGTGCTGATGCTCACCGCGCGCGATACGCTGGCCGACAAGATTCGCGCCTTCAACCTGGGCGCCGACGATTTCCTGATGAAGCCGTTCGAGCAGGCCGAGCTCGCGGCGCGCTGCCGGGCGCTGATTCGTCGCGCCAGCCTGTCGCCGAGCGGCATCGTGCGGCTCGGGCGGCTCACGATCGACCTGAACGGCCACCAGCTGCAGGTCGACGAACATCCGGTCGAGCTCACTCGGCGCGAATGGCTCGTGCTCGAGACCCTGGCTCACAACCTCGGCCGCATCGTCACCAAGGAGCGGCTCATGCAGGCGCTGGCGGGCTGGGAGCAGGACCTCACGCCCAACGCGGTCGAGACGCACATATCGCGCCTGCGCGGCAAGCTGGGGTCGGCGGTACAGATCCGCGCCGTGCGTGGCCTCGGCTATCGGCTCGATGAAGTCGGAGCGGCGCCGCCATGATGACCGTGCGGCGACGGCTGCTGCTGCTGCTGCTGCCGGCGCTGGCATTGCTGATGCTGATCGGCGGCGTGGTCGATTACCGTGTAGCGGTGGTCACGACCCGCAACGCCTACGACCGTGCGCTCGCCAATACCGCGCTGGCGCTGGCGGCGAACATCCAGATCGAAGACGGCAGGCTGCGCTTCAGCCGCGCGAGGGCGAGCGGCGCGCTCGAGGGGAGCACGCTGTACGCGATCTGGGGACCCGATCACCAGCTGATTTCCGGTACCCCGCAGCTGACCGCCACCGCTGCTGCGACGGCCGCATCCCCGTCACGCAACGCTGGTCGCGCCGGCTACCGGGACACGCAGCTGCAGGGCCAGTCCTGGCGCGTTGCCGACGTGACGGCGTCGACTGCGCTCGGAGCGGTGCTGATTGTCGTCGCCGAGACGCAGGAGCGGCGTGCCCACACGCAGCAGGTCATGCTGCTCGGCAAGCTGCTGGTCGACTTCGCCGAGCTCGATCTGACGCTGCTGCTGGTCTGGGTGGCGGTTTACTACGGCCTGCGACCGCTCGATCGGCTCACGGCGCAGATCGAGCGGCAATCACCGCGCGAGCTGCAGCGCATCGACGAATCGCAGGTGCCGGGCGAACTGCGGTCGTTGATCGTGACGTTCAATCGCGTGCAGGAGCTACTGCACGCAGCGGCCCAGGCGCAGCAGCGCTTTGTCGCCGACGCGGCTCACCAGATGCGCACCCCCGTGGCAGGGCTGCTGGCGCAACTCGAGCTGTTGCTGCAGGAGCCGGGCGCGGCTGCGCTGTCCACCCAGCTGGGTGCGTTGCAGCGGGGCATTCAGCAACTTGCGCGCTCCGCCAATCAGCTGCTGGCGTTGGCGCGCGCCGAGCCGGTCGCGGCGCTGCACGAGAATTTCCAGCCCGTGGCGCTCAAGCCGCTGATCGAGGAACTGGTCGAGCGCTATGTCGATCGCGCGGACAAGGTCGGTATCGATCTGGGAGCTGAAGCGCACGCCGCCAGCGTTCGTGGTGACACCGGGCTGCTCGAGGATCTGCTGGAGAATCTGGTCGACAACGCGCTCAAGTACGCGCCCCGTGGCGGTCATGTTACGGTCCGCAGCGCCAGGGACGGAGCGGTCGCGTACCTGGAGGTTGAAGATGATGGTCCGGGGATCCCGGACGCCGAGCGCGCCCGTGTGCGCGAGCGCTTCTACCGTCTGCCGGGCTCGGCCGGTATTGGCTGCGGCCTCGGGCTGGCGATCGTCGATGAGATCGCGCGGGTGCACGGTGCCGCCTTCAGCATCGGCAGCGGCGCGGGCGGCCGCGGTGCGCGTATGCGGGTGCGCTTCAGTGCCGTGGCGTAGCGTCGTGACGAAAACCACGGAGGGGCATGTGAACTGGGTCGCAGAATCTATCGGGAACGCGCCGCAGCCAGCTTGGTGCAAGCTCCACTGCGTATGGTGGCAAGCATGAGAACCCGGTCTCTCAGGCAGGCTGAACGCGGCTTTACGCTGTTCGAAGCCGTCATCACCATGGCGATCGTCGCGATCCTGATGGCGCTTGCCATTCCATCCTATCGCTACGTCACCAACGCCAATCGCATCGCCGCGGAAATCAATGGGCTGCTCGGCGACATGCAGTACGCACGTGCCGAAGCCATCAAGGAAGGCCAGACTGTGACGGTCTGCGTGTCGACCAATGGCACCAGCTGCGCAGGCGCTGCGGTCTCAACCTGGCAGAACGGCTGGATCGTGTTCTCCGACGTCAATGGCAACGGCGCGGTCAATGCAGGCGACCAGATTTTGCGCGTCCAGAGTGCCTTCATCGGCACCGATACATTTACCGCGAATCCAGCTTCCGGTTACGTGATTTTCAATCGCGAGGGCTTCAGCTCGTCCGGTGTCGCCAATGCCGGCCTGCAGATCACGCTGCATGCGATCACCGCCAACAACGCGTCCACCCGCTGTCTGTTCGTGACCTTCGCCGGGCTCATGACGGTGCAGACCTACGGCCAGAGCAACAACAGCAGCGCGGTGTGCCAATGAACAGGATGCGTCAAAGCGGCTTCAGCCTCGTCGAAGTACTGGTCGCGCTGGTCATCATCGGTGTCGGCATGCTCGGCATCGCCAAGATTCAGGCGCTGGCCTATGCCAGCACCGGCACCGCGGCGCTGCGTTCGCTGGCCGCCATCGAGGCGTCGAGCCTGGCATCGGCGATGCGCGCCAACCGCGACTACTGGACGGTAACCGCAGCCACCGCGACGCAGACGATCGTGGGAAGCGGCCAGACCCTGTCGTCCTCGACGGACGGTGCCCTGTTGGCCGCGTCCAACTGCGCCGGCGTCACCTGCGCCAACGCCGCGGCGGTGGCCGCCTACGACGTGCAGAGCTGGATGAAGTCGCTCAATGCCGTATTGCCCGGTGATACCGCCACCGTGGTCTGCAGCCCGCCCACGGTGACCGGCAGTCCTGCGGGCTACCCCGTCGGCTGCACCATCACCATCAGCTGGTATGAGCGCAATGCCGCCATCAACGCGCAGTCGCAAGGTCAGACGATGGCCCAGCCGACCTACACCCTGTACGTGGAGCCCTAGCCATGTATCCCCGTTACTTCAGCGCCCGCGCAGATCGTAACCAGAGCGGCTTCACGGTCGTCGAAATCATGGTCGCGATGCTGATCGGGCTGTTCCTGCTCGGCGGCCTCATGACGCTGGTGCAGGACAACCGGCGTACGTTCGCCAGCCAGAACCAGTTGTCGCAGTTGCAGGACGCCGAGCGTGTGGCGATGACCATGATCACGGACGTGATCCAGACGGCGGGCTACTTTCCCGATCCGACCACCAATACGGCGACTTCGTCCTTGCCCGTCGCCGGCTCGCTGACAGCCGGACAGTACCTGGTCGGTACTTTCAATGCGGCCGCGCCGGGCGACACCATGACGGTGAGATATGCCACCACTACCGGTGATGGGATTCTCAACTGCATCGGCGGCTCCAATACCAGCGGCTCGGCCTCGCCGCTGCTGTATACGGCCGTGTTCAGCGTCGCCAACGGTCAGCTGATCTGCAACCTCAACGGCACCAATTATCAATTGGCCGGAACGGTGCCGATTTCAGTCACCAACGCATCGCTCAACAATGGCATCGTCATCAATAAGCTCACGATTCTCTACGGCGTCAACGTCGCCGGCAACGACAACAGCGTCACGAGCTATCAGACTGCCGCCGCGGTCGCCAACTGGAGCAACGTCATCTCCGTACAGGTGACGCTGCAGTTCCTCAACCCGCTCTATAACGCGAGCGCCCCGGGCGCGCCGCAGCCGCAGTACCTGAATTTCCAGCGCGTCATTGGCGTCATGAATCAAACCGGAATCTGACCATGCAGCAGCCGCGCCATCGCTATCGCTCAACCCAGCAGGGAGTGGTGCTGATCTCGAGCCTGCTGTTGCTGCTGGTGGTCACGATCATGGCCCTGAGCATGTTCCGCAGTTTCGGCATGCAGGAACGTATCGCCGGCAACGTGCGCGAGAAGCAGCGCGCGCTGCAGAACGCCAACAGCGCGCAGCAGTACGCCGAGTGGTGGCTGGCCAATCAGAGCGGTGCCATCTATGCGGTGAGCCAGGGCAGCGCGTCCTATGCGGACTCGACCTGCAACAACACGGCCATCGATGCCAACACCGGCACACCGCTGATCTGCAGTCCCGTGACCGGTCTGATCGTAGTCACCGGTGGTGTGACCGCTGCGAATTGGCCGGTCAGCGCACCGACCGTGGGAGCCGCATATACGCCCCCCGGCATGAGCGCCAGTCTTTATGCCGTCCGCCCGCATTTCTACATCACCGATGTCGGAGCGCTGGCGAGCGGACGCGGCGAGGCCTATCAGGTCGACGCCTACGGTTACGGACAGACGAATTCAGCCATTGCAGTAGTCGAAAGCACCGTCGCAGTCGTATGCATCGTGTGCAACGTGGGAGGATTGTGATGAAGGCGACCTATTCCATTGCTGCCGTCGCGGCGAGTCTGGCGACGCTGTGGTCGGGCATGAGCCTGGCGCAAACGACCTATTCCGAAGACTTCACCGGTGCCGCCACCGTCAACAGCTGGTACTTTTACAACGGCGCGTGCCTCACGGCCGGCAGCAGCTCCAATACCGTGAGCCCGGGCCAGATACCGTCCTGCATCAGCATCAAGAATTCGTATTACGCGGCACAGCAGGATGGGGATCTGCTCGTCGGCGGGTTCAACGGCGTTGCCGGCAACGCGCAGACGCTGCCGGATCCGGTGGGCAACGGTGCGCTGCGATTCACCAATGGTGCTCCCTACGGGCACGGTGAGAACGGTGCCATCGTCTCGGCCAACGGATTCAATGCCGGTCAGGGCGTTCAAATTACTTTCAAGACCGTCACCTACCGCGGCGACAGCGGCGGCCAGGGCGGCGACGGCGCCGACGGCATGAGCTTCTATCTGATCGATGGCGCCGTTACGCCAGCCTCGGCCACCTGGAACGGCATTGGCTCGTGGGGTGGAAGTCTCGGCTACACCTGCTCCAACGCCAATCCGCCCTACGATGGCCTGGTGGGCGCGTACCTGGGGCTCGGTATCGACGAATACGGTAACTTCCTCAACGGCACCAATCTCGAGGCTGGATACAACGGCGCCACCGCGACCGGTGACAACACGGCACTCGGCTATGGCTACGTTCCCGGACGCATCGGCCTGCGAGGCTATGGCAGCGTCTCCTGGGCGTATCTGAATGCCACCTACCCGAGCTTTTACCCGACCAGCCTGAGTGCCAATAAGCGTCTGAGTGCGGTTCAATCCACCTGCCAGACCGGCACGCTCTGGAATTACGCCTCGGGCAACGGCACCAATACCAACACGCCGATTGCGGACTACGCGCCGATCCTCAATGCCTACTCGGTGCTCGGCAACAATCCGCTGATCGCGAATGAGTCGGCGATGGCGCGCCCCGACGGCGTCAACGTGCAGAACGTCTTTTTCTACAACCTGCAGATCACGCAGAATGGATTACTGAGCTTTTCCTACAGCATGAACGGCGGCGCCTACGTCCCCGTCATCACGAGCCAGAGCATCACGGCATCGAACGGTGCATTGCCGGCCACGCTGCGTTTCGGCTTTGCCGGCTCCACCGGTGGCGACACCAACATCCACGAGATCCTGTGTTTCAAGGCGGCGCCGAGCACGGTGTCAGCGAGTTCGGCGACGGTCAACGAGAAGCAGACCTCGCAGGTTCAAACCACATCGCAGGCGTACTTCTCCTTCTACAACCCGAACGATTGGACCGGTCGCGTGACCGCATACGCGCTGGTCGATACCGCAGGAGTGGTTTCCATCGCGAACACAGCGAACTGGGACTCCGAATGCGTGCTGACGGGTGTTCCTTCCGGTCAGACCTGCCTGTACACGGGAACGTCCACGCCGAGCACGGCGGAGCCCTGGGGTCCGACCGGCCGGCAGATATGGACCTGGAACGGCCTGGACACGGCGGCCAACCCGGGCACCACGGGCATCGCGTTTGAATGGGCCAGTCTCACCAACGCGGAGCAGACTGCGCTCGGCGGAGCCTCGGGCGGGCAGACGCGTCTGAACTACCTGCGTGGCGATCGCTCGCTCGAGATCAACAGTGCCGGTGTCGGTTCCTACCGCGCCCGCGACGGTGTGCTGGCCGACATCGTCGATGCCAGCCCGACCTGGGTTGGACCGGCCTCGTCGCCCTATCTGAATACCTGGAAGGACCGCTATCAAACGGTCGGCGACACGATGTCTGAGAACTCCGGTCAAAGCTACGCCACCTACCTGGCGAATAATCAGGGACGGTTGAACGTGATCTATGCGGGCGCCGACGACGGCTTCCTGCATGGTTTCAGGACCGGCTCGGAGGATTCACTCGGCAACGTGATCAGCAACGGCTCGACGCCCAACGATGGCTACGAGGTGCTGGCCTACATGCCGGGCGCGGTGCTCAATACCATCCACAGCGCGACCACGAGCCTGGACTTTCCGAACCCGCAGTACGCGCACAACTTCTTCGTCGACGCCACGCCGGGAACCGGCGACCTGTACTACAACAACGCCTGGCATACCTGGCTCGTCGGCGGTCTCGGCGCCGGCGGTTCGGCCATCTACGCGCTCGACATCTCCAATCCCACCAACTTCACCGAAGCCAACGCCAGTTCGCTGGTGCTCGGGGAATGGGGCAACAATAAGATTACCTGCACGAACGTCGCGAACTGCGGCCAGAATCTCGGCAATACCTATGGCACCCCGCAGATTCGTCGCCTGCACAACGGCATGTGGGGCGTGATCTTCGGCAACGGCTACGGTAGCAGCAGCGGCGACGGCGGCATCTATATCATGCTGATTCCGCAGACCACGACCACCGCGCCGATCAGCCCGACCTTCCTTTATCTGAGCACCGGCGTGAAGAGCGGCAATGGCATCGCCTACGTCTCCCCCGCGGATCTCGACGGCGATCACATCGTCGATTACGTCTACGCCGGTGACCTGAAGGGCAACGTCTGGCGCTTCGATCTCACCAGCACCTCCACCGCAAGCTGGGCCGTGTCCACGCCGGGACCGTTGTTCAAGACCGCGAGCGGCCAGCCCATCACGACGCCCGTGGTGGTTGCCTCGGCGGTGGTCTCGGGCACCGTGCCCCAGGTGATCGTCTCGTTCGGCACCGGCCAGAGAACGCAGTTCACGACCACCAGCGCGACCTCCTATGTCACCGGGACGACACAGAGTCTGTACGGCATCTGGGACTGGAACTTCAGCACCTGGAACGCCCAGTCCAGTGCCGACTACCTGAGCCTGACGACCAGCCAGGCGTCCACCGGCTTCGGCTTGAGCGCGGGAAACCCCATCACCCAAGCGAAGCTGCAGAAGCAGACCTTCACGATCGTGACCGGCACGACCAACACGCTCACCGCCAGCAATACCGCATTCACTTGGGCGCAGTGCACTGCGAGCTGTTCCGGCAAGCTCGGCTGGTACGTCAATCTGCCGTATACCAACGGCACGACGACCGCCGGCTCGAGCATCGTCGAGCAGGTCGTCTCGCCGCCCGCGCTGTTCGAGGACGCGCTGGTCGTCAACTCGACCATCCCGGCCAACAATCAACCGTTGAGCTGTACCAGCCCGACCACCGACCAGGGTGTCACCTACGCGATTTCGCTCGTGAACGGCGGAACCTTCGGTGCCGGAGGTACGGTCCCGACCGCGTCGACCACGACCTTCAACAGTGCATTCGTGAATTACCGCGATACCGCGACCGTTGGCATCCAGACCAATGAGACCGGATCGCTGTCGGTGGTGAATACCAAGGAAAGCACGACGTTCC
>DASYNV010000272.1:0-5275 GCA_036008365.1 Steroidobacteraceae bacterium
CGAACGCCACATTCGCGATGAATATGGCCATCGTGAATCCAATCCCCGCGGTGATCCCGATCAGGATCACCTCGCGCGTGTGTACGCGCGACGGCAGGCTCGCGAGCCCAAGTCTGATCGTGCCCAGCACCGCAAGTCCGATGCCGAGCGGCTTGCCGATGGCCAGGGCCACGGCGACCGCGAACGTCACATGCAGGGCGGTCGGACCGGCGCCCGGCAGCGGAGCGATCGCGATGCCGGCATTGGCGATTGCGAACAGTGGCAACACCAGGAAGGCGACCCAGGGTTTGAGGGCTGAGTCGAACTCTTCGCTGCCCGATGCGGGCGGCAGCAGCAGCCCGAGCACAGCGCCCGCAATCGACGGATGGATGTGCGCTCGATAAAGACCGAACCAGATGATCGCGCCGGCGATCGCCTGGCTGGTGAGCGAGCGGGGTGCGAGCCGCTGCAGCAGCAGGCTCGCGCCGACACCGGCGGCGGCGAGCAGCAGTCCGGTGGCGCCGAGATTGCCTGAGTAAAACGCGGCGATGATCAGGATCGCGATCAGGTCATCGGCGATCGCAATCGCGAGCAGCAATGCGCGGCATTCTCTCGAAACGCGGGCACCGAGCAGCGTCAGCACGCCGACCGCAAAGGCAATGTCGGTCGCCACCGCAACGCCCCAGCCGCTGCGCGCCGGCAGCTGCGGATTGAGCAGCAGGTAGATCAGCGCCGGCGCGATCACGCCACCGCCTGCCGCGATCGCCGGCAGCATGGCGATGGCAGGCTTGGCCAGCGCACCGTACTGCAGCTCCCAGCGCAGCTCGAGACCGACGAGCAGGAAAAACACGCTCATCAGTCCGTCGTTGATCCAGAAACGCAGCGATTCACCGCTGCCTGCGCCGGCCCATTGGATCGATGTGTGCCACAGCTCGGTGTACCCGGCGGCGAAGCGGCTGTTCGCCCAGATCAGCGCCAGGACGGCGCTGAGCAGCAGCACCGGACCGCTCGCGGCGTCAGTGGCGAGCAGCGGATGCCGCGACGCAGGGGATGCGCGATGATCGGGCACACCTGTCTCCCGGCTGGCGGCCCGACCAGCGCCGATAACCTGTCGACACCCGCCGGCGCAGGCGCAACACCCTTGCGATGAGGCGACGTTAGCACAGCGGCCGTCGTTGTGGCCTGCCGAGGACTGGCCCGCGGCGGTCCGCACTCATTACAATGCGCAACCGGCCCAGTGCACGATTCCACCATGAACAAGAACCTGTCGAGCCCGCTGGCGCGCACCGATATCGCGACCGAGCTGCATCCGTACACCGACGCTCGCCTGCACGAGCAGATCGGTCCGATCGTGATCGATCGCGGCCAGGGCATTTATGTCTACGACACCGACGGCAAGGAGTACATCGAAGCGATGGCGGGCCTCTGGTCGGTGGCGGTCGGTTTCAACGAGCCGCGCCTGACACAGGCCGCGGCGGCGCAGATGTCGAAGCTGCCCTACTACCACATCTTCGGCCACAAATCGCACGAGGGGGCCATCCGTCTCGGCGAGAAGCTGGTGTCGATGTCGCCAGCGCAGCTCACGCGCGTGTTCTTCACCAACTCGGGCTCCGAGGCCAATGACACGGTCGTCAAGCTCGCCTGGTATTACAACAATGCCCTGGGCAGGCCAAAGAAGAAGAAATTCCTGGCGCGCAGGAAGGCCTATCACGGCATCACGGTCGCCTCCGGCAGTCTGACCGGGCTGCCGAACAATCACCGCGACTTCGATCTGCCGGCAATTGCCGTGCGGCATCTGACCTGTCCGCATTTTTATCGCGAGGGCAAGGCTGGCGAAAGTGAAGCACAGTTCACGGCGCGCCTGCTCGCCGAAGCGGAAGCGGTCATTCTCGAGGAAGGGCCCGAGACGATCGCGGGCTTCATCGGCGAGCCGCTCATGGGCGCCGGCGGTGTCATGCCGCCACCGCAGGGCTACTGGCCCGGCATCGAGGCGCTGTGCCGCCAGTACGACATCCTGCTGGTGTCCGATGAGGTCATCAACGGCTTCGGCCGGGTCGGCAGCCCGTTCGGCTGCATGCACTACGGCTTCAAACCCGACATCATGGTGGTGTCCAAGCAGCTCACCTCGTCGTACGTGCCGCTGGCCGCGGTGCTGTTCTCGGAGCGCATCTACTCGGCGGTCGCCGACAACAGCGCCAGGATCGGCACCTTCGGTCATGGCTTCACCACCTCGGGCCATCCGCTCGCCATGGCGATTGCGCTCGAGAACCTCAAGATCATCGAAGAGCGCGATCTGATGGGACAGGCAGCCCGCGTCGGCGCGTTCATGCAGCGCGAGCTCGCCAGGCTCGCATCGCATCCGCTGGTCGGCGAAGTTCGCGGCAGCGGCCTCATCGCGGGTCTCGAGCTGGTCGAAGACAAGGCCACGAAGCGCCCGTTCGATCCGCAGCTCAAGCTCGGCCCCAAAGTCTTTGCGCTGGGTCACGAGAACGGACTGATCGTGCGCGCAATCGGCGACACGATCGCGCTGTGTCCGCCGATGATCATCACCGAGGCGCAGGTGCAGGAAGTGATCGCGCGGCTGAAGCGGACGCTCGATCAGACGGCGGCACAACTCGCCGCCGACGGCCGATTGCAGCAGAGGTATGCGTAATGCAGACAGAATTATTGATCGGCGGCAAACTCGAGGCCGGGCAGGGACCGGCCGAAACGGTGCTCAATCCGCGCACCGGGCAGACGCTCGCGAGCGTCGCCGACGCCACCCCGGGCCAGGTCGATGCGGCCGTGAATGCCGCCGCCAAGGCGTTCGAGAAGTGGTCGCTGACGACGCCGGTCGAGCGCGCGGGTTATCTGTTCAAGATTGCCGACCTGATCGAGCGTGAGGCGGATGCGTTCGCCGATCTCGAGGCGCAGAACACCGGCAAGCCGAAGCACCTGATGCTGCGGGATGAAATTCCGGCCATCGCCGACTGCTTCCGCTTCTTCGGTGGCGCCGTGCGCTGCATGCACGGACCGGTCGCCGGCGAATATCTGGCGGGCCATACCTCGATGGTCCGCCGCGATCCGCTCGGCGTTATCGGCTCGATCGCGCCCTGGAACTATCCGCTCATGATGGGCGCCTGGAAGCTCGCGCCCGCGATCGCGGCCGGCAATACCATCGTGCTCAAGCCCTCGGAGCTCACACCGCTGACCACGCTGCTGCTGGCCAAGCGCCTGGCGGCGATCCTGCCCGAGGGCGTCGTCAACGTCGTTTCCGGCAAGGGCAGCTCGGTCGGCGATGCACTGATCCGGCACCCGAAGGTGGCAATGGTGTCGATCACGGGCAGCATCGCCACCGGTGAGAAAGTGATCCAGGCTGCGGCCAAGCCGATCAAGCGCACGCACCTCGAGCTCGGCGGCAAGGCGCCGGTGGTGGTGTTCGACGATGCGGACTTGGGCGCGGTGGTCGATGGCATCCGTACCTTCGGTTTCTACAATGCCGGCCAGGATTGCACCGCGGCCTGCCGCATCTACGCGGGCTCGAAGATTTACGACAAACTGGTCGCGGATCTCTCGAGCGCCGCCAACAGCCTCAAGTACGACAGCGCCACCGACACCGAGAACGAGCTGGGTCCGCTGATCTCGGGCACGCAGCGCAGCCGGGTCGCGGCATTCGTCGATCGTGCGTTGACGCATCCGCACATCACGGCCGCGACGGGCAAGGCGCGGCCGGTCACGGGCAAGGGATTCTTCTATCAACCCACGGTGCTTGCGGGCGCGCAGCAGAACGATGAGATCGTGCGTCGTGAGGTATTCGGACCGGTGGTGACGGTCACGCCGTTCAAGGATGTCGAGGACGCGGTCACCTGGGCCAATGACTCGGACTATGGGCTCGCCTCCTCGGTGTGGTCGAAGGATGTCACGCGCGCCATGGCGACCGCGGCGCGCCTGCGCTATGGCTGCAGCTGGGTCAACACTCACTTCATGATCGTGAGCGAGACACCGCACGGTGGGCTCAAGCAGTCCGGCTACGGCAAGGATCTGAGCATGTACGCGCTCGAGGATTACACCTTCGTGCGCCATGTCATGGTCAAGATCTCCTGATCGAGCTGGCGGGCAAGGTCGCGCTGGTCACCGGTTCGACCACGGGCATCGGTGAGGCGACGGCGCGCTGCCTGGCCGAGGCGGGCGCTGCGGTCATGATCAGCGGCCGCAACGCGCCGCGTGGCGAGGTCATCGCCGCCGAGCTGCGCGCGCAGGGCGCACGCGCTGCCTTTACGCGTGTCGATCTGCGTACCGCCGGCGCCTGTGAAACGCTGATCGACGCCGCCATCGGGGCGCTCGGCGCGCTCGATATCCTGGTCAACAACGCCGGCGTCCTCTACACCGCGAATGCGCTCGATACCAGCAACGAGCAATGGCTCGAGACGCTCAACGTAAATGTCAGCGCGGTGTTCTATTTGAGTCGCGCCGCGATCGCACACATGCGCACGCGCGGCGGCGGCGTGATCATCAATGTCGCCTCCGAATGGGGACTCAACGGCGAACCCAACCACCTCGCGTACTGCACCTCGAAGGGCGCGCTGGTGCAGATGACGCGCTGCCTGGCGCTCGACCACGCGCGCGATCAGATTCGCGTCAACTCGGTCTGCCCGGGCGAGATCCACACACAGATGGTCGACGACATCCTGGCCAGCCAGGGCGGGGATCCCAAAGTGCAGCTGCAGAAGCTCGCCGCCGGCATCCCGATGCGGCGCTTGGCATCACCGATGGAAGTCGCACGCGTGATCCGATTCCTGGCCTCGGCCGAAGCCAGCTACGTCACCGGCGCGAACCTGCCGGTCGATGGCGGCAACGACGCGACGGGCGGCCCGTATCCCTGAAGGAGATGCTCATGGACAGGAGCGAATATCTGGCAGGCATCGGCGCGTTGTACCAGGCCGAGGTGCTCGGGGAAGGTCTCGCAAACCGTTGGCTGGCGCTGGCGACCGATCCGGATCAGAAGTACAAACTGAGCCTGTTCCTGCAACTCGAATCAGAAGCCAAGATCAGACTGCGGCCCCTGCTTGGGCGCTATGGAATCAGCCTGGTCGAGGACGAACGCCAGCGGTCAGCGGGTGCCGCGGCTGCCGAACAATTCGCGGCGCAGTCTTGGAAGGAAGCAATGGCGACGTTGGCGAAGCTGGCGGTACCGTATGTCGATCGTTTCAAGTTGTTGCTCGAGGCGGCACCACAGGAAGACCTTCCTCTCGTGAGATTCATGGTCGACCACGAACAAGTCGTGGTCCGAATCGCCGAGCGTGAGGCAATCGGAGAA
>DASYNV010000273.1:0-7404 GCA_036008365.1 Steroidobacteraceae bacterium
GAGCGCATCGAGCGTCTCGATCAGCATGTGCGGCGGCTCGTTGTAGGCCGGCAGGTGCACGGAGACCTTGCGATCCGCCGGCTTGGCCGGCCGGCTCAGCACCAGCAGCCGCGCGTGCGCACCGGCCCAATGCGCCTCGGCCCACTCGTGCGCCTCCGCGAACAGCACCGCGATCACGCCGAGCATGCCGAGAATCAGCAGCGAGCCGACCACGATGCTGGTCGGTGTCAGATACTGCTGCGTGTAGTCGTAGATGACCCACACCGTGCCGGTCGCGGCGGCGTACACCACGATGGCGAGCAGCGTGCGGCCGCGTGTGCGCAGCGAGCCGCTGTGGACATAGAACACGCCGAGCATCAGCAATGCGAGCGTCACCGAGGTCGCCGCCAGCATGTGCCATTCCGGGATGCGCACGATCGGCGCCGTGAATTCGAATTTCGGCTGGCGGTTGACGTCGTAGATTCCCCAGTACGAGCCGACCGCACCCTCATCGCGTGCCTTCCACGGCTGATCGAACGCCTCCATGATGTAGTAGCGCTGGCGCTCCTTCTCCGCGCGCGCCAGGAAACGCCGCAGGAACAGCGCCTCGTTCGACACCGAGGCGACTGCGCCGGCGCGGTTTCGGCCCTCCGATGGCCAGCCGATCTCGCCGATGATGATGGGCTTCTTGGGGTACGCGGCCTGCACGGCCTGCAGCTCGCGGAAGCAGAAATCCACCGCGGACTCGACATCGACCCCTTCCCAATACGGAAACAGGTGTACCGCGATGAAATCGACGTGGCGGACGATGTCGGGATTCTTGAGCCAGGTGGCCCAGGTGTCCGCGTAGCCGACGGGCTGGCGGATGGCCGCGCGGGCGCGATCGAGCTGCTGCGCGAGATCCGGCACGCTGAGCTCCCCTCGCAGCAGTACCTCGTTGCCGACGATGACCCGCGAGACGTTGCGATGCTGGCGCGCGAGTGCGATGCCGGTGCGCATCTCGAGCTCGTTCTTATCCAGATCCTTGGTCAGCTCGATGCCGAGCGCGACGCCGATGTGGTGTCGCGCCGCGAGCTCGGGCACCTTGCCGAGCGAGCCGAGCACCGAGTAGGTCCGCACCGAATAGGTCTTGTTCTCGAGCAGACGCAGGTCGGAATCGATCTGCTCCACCGGCGGCACATCCCTGCTGCCGAAGGGATTCTGGTCGGCGGCGAACGGCGAGAAGGCCACACCTTGTATATGCGCCGGCCAGGGCGGCTCGCTCTCGGGGCGATTCAGATAGCCCCACAATCCGAAAGTCACGACCGCAAACACCGCGGCCACGAGGATTCCGGAGAGCAACTTCATCGCCGCAGTTTACCTGTAGTCCGGCGCCGCCAAAGGCTAGACTAATTGGGTTATGAAGCGCGTGATCGCGGTCGCCAATCAAAAAGGGGGCGTGGGCAAGACCACGACCGCCGTCAATCTTGCATCCTCGTTCGCGGCCATGAAGCGGCGCGTGTTGCTGGTCGATCTGGATCCGCAGGGCAATGCCACGGCGGGCTTCGGTATCGACAAGGGCGCCATCGAGCGCGGCAGCTGCGAAGTGCTGCTGGGCGAATGCACCGCCTCCGAGGCCATCCGCATCAGCAGTCCGGCGGCCGTGGGCCGCGACGTGGCCACGCTCGCGGTGATGCCGACCAATCAGGACCTGACATCGGCCGAAGTGCGGCTGCTCATGAGCCCCGAGCGGCGCGAGCACCGGCTGCGCGATGCGCTGGCGCCGATTCGCGCCGACTATGACCTGATCCTGATCGACTGCCCGCCGGCGTTGAACCTGCTGGCGGTGAATGCGCTGGTGGCGGCCGACAGTGTGCTGATTCCGATGCAGTGCGAATACTATGCGCTCGAGGGTCTGTCGGCGCTGGTTGCGACCATCGAGCAGATCCGCGGCGCCGCCAACCCGGGGCTCATCATCGAAGGCATCCTGCGCACCATGTACGATCCCCGGAACAATCTCGCCGGCGAAGTCAGTGCGCAGCTGATCATGCATTTCGGCGCCAGCGTGTTTCGCACTGTCGTGCCCCGCAACGTGCGGCTGGCCGAGGCGCCGAGCTTCGGCAAGAGTGCGCTCGCGCACGACCCGGATTCGCGCGGCGCGCTGGCCTACCTGGCCCTCGCCGGCGAGATGCTGCGCCGTGAAGAGGAGCTGCGCGATGCGGCTATGATGCGCGCATGATCCAGAAGAAACCGACGCTCGGTCGCGGGCTGGCCGATCTGCTGGGCCAGACCCGATCCGTCGTGACCCCCGGTTCGCCCGATGCCCCCTCTCCCAAGGACCAGGAGCTGCTGCACCTGCCGCTCGATCTGGTGCAACGTGGCCGCTACCAGCCGCGGCTCGACCTGCGCGCAGAGAGCCTGGCCGAGCTGGTCGAGTCGATTCGCGCCCAGGGTGTGGTGCAGCCGATCGTCGTGCGGCCGATCGACGGCCCCGATGAGCGCGGAGTCCAGCGCTACGAAATCATCGCCGGCGAGCGCCGCTGGCGTGCCGCGCAGCAGGCCGGCCTGCGCGACATTCCCGCCGTGGTCCGATACGTTCCGGACCAAGCCGCAATCGCCATGGCGCTGATCGAGAACATCCAGCGCGAGGATCTGAACCCGCTCGAGGAGGCGCGCGCGCTCGAGCGTCTGATCTCGGAGTTTGGCCTCACGCACCAGCAGGCAGCCGATGCGGTCGGACGCTCGCGCGCAACCGTCACCAACCTGCTGCGATTGCTCGAGCTGCCCGAGGAGGTGTGCGAGCGCCTGGCGAAGCGTGAGCTCGAAATGGGCCATGCGCGGGCGCTGTTAGGTCTACCTGCGCGCCGGCAACAGATCGAAGTAGCGATCCTGGTGGTCCGAAAGCAGCTGTCGGTGCGTGACACCGAGGCCCTGGTTCGCCGGATGAGTCAGCCGCGCCCCAGTGCCTCCGCCGCACCGGCCGCGGTCGATCCAAACATCCGCCGGCTACAGGATGATTTGAGCGAAAAACTGGGTGCAGCGGTCGCAATCGAGCATTCCCAAGCCGGCAGGGGCCGGCTGGTCGTGAGGTACAACAGCCTCGATGAGCTCGACGGCATTTTGACGCATATTGTTTAAATCTCAGCGGCTTAGCCCCCACTCCAACGGACGTTGAAGGCGACCCCAGACCTCCCTATAATGCGCCGCCCTTGCCTGGGAGCCCGGCTGTCGTCTCATCTTTGTCCACCCTCGATTTCGCGTCCGTGCGGCGTCAGGGGCTGTGGGTGGTGGTCGCTCAGGTGTTCGTGGCCCTGGGCGGCGCCCTGATCTGCTATGCGACCCGCGGCCAGCTCGCGTCCATCTCGGCGCTGATCGGCGGCGGGATCGGAGCGGCCGCGACGCTGGTGCAGGTCATCATCGGTCTGCGCAATAGCGCCGAGCAAGCGCCGCAAGCCGTCGTGCGCGGCTTCTATCGCGGGTCCGCCATGAAACTGGTGGTGACCGTGGTGCTGTTTATGCTGGCCCTGCGGGGCCGGCATCTGGCAGCCGCGCCTTTATTTGTGACCTATGTGGCCACATTTTTAGTGTACTGGGTGGCGCTGGCGCGGACGTTCAGAACGCAGGCCCAAGGTAAGTATTGAATCGCATGGAGCATCGAGATCGCTGATGGCTGCTGAAGCTGCACATGAGCCCGGGTCGGTAAACGAGTATATCCAGCACCATTTAAGCTATTGGAACTGGCAGTTCGGCCATAGCCCGTTCTGGACCTTGCACGTCGATAGTTTGCTGATTTCCGGGGGGTTGGGGCTGCTGTTCGTCATCAGTTTCTACTTCGCCGCGCGCACCGCGCGCCGCCGCGCTGGCCTGGCGCCGAGCGGCTTCCAGAGCTTCGCCGAACTGCTGGTCGAGACCGTCGATGGGCAGGTCAAGGACAGCTTTCACGTCGAAAATCCCTTGATTGCGCCGCTCGCAATCACGATCTTCAGCCTGATATTGCTGATGAATTCGCTCGATCTGCTGCCGGTCGATGTGGTGTCGCTCGGCGAGCGCGCCACCGGACTGAAATTCTTCAAGGCGGTGCCCACCACCGACCTCAACATCACGCTCGGCATGGCGTTCAGCGTGTTCCTGCTGGTGCAGTACTACAACGTCAAGATGAAGGGTGTGCGCGGCTACGCCAGCGAGTTCTTCATGCACCCGTTCAATACCATCTGGCTGTCCTGGTTCAATTTCATACTCAAGAGCATCGAAGAGATTGCCAAGCCCGTTTCGCTCGGTCTGCGTCTATTCGGAAACATGTATGCAGGCGAGCTCATATTCATTCTGATTGCGCTGTTTGCACTGGGGCAGGGTTGGCCGACACATCTGGGCGCCGTCGGCGCCTGGTTGACGCAGTTCGTCCTCAGCTTCGTGTGGGGCGTATTCCACCTGCTGATCATCACGCTGCAGGCGTTCATTTTCATGATGCTGACCATCGTCTACCTGTCGATGGCGCATGACACGGGTCATTAGTTTCAGTTCAAGGAGTGGTCGACATGGAGAATGTGGCAAGTGTGGCGCAGATTCAGGGCATGACCGCCGTGGCGGTCGCGATCCTGATCGGCATGGGTGCGCTGGGCACGGCAATCGGCTTCGGTCTGCTGGGCGGCAAGTTCCTCGAAGGTGCTGCGCGCCAGCCGGAACTGGTGCCGATGCTGCAGATCAAGATGTTCATCGTCGCCGGCCTGGTTGACGCGGTGGCCATGATCGGTGTCGGTATCGCGCTGTTCTTCACCTTCGCGAATCCGTTCCTGTCGGCCATACAGACCGCCACTCACTAAGATCGGCGCGCCCGGGAGTCAGTGCTGTGAATCTGAATGCAACGATCATTGCACAGATGGTCATGTTCGCCGTACTGGTGTGGTTCACGATGAAGGTCGTGTGGCCGATGATCACCGGTGCCATGCAGGCGCGGCAGAAGAAAATCGCCGAGGGCCTGGCGGCCGGAGAGCGTGGCCAGAAGGATCTGACCGCGGCCGAAGCGCGCGTCGAGGCGATCGTGAGCGAGGCTCGGGTCCGTGCACAGCAGATCGAAGCCCAGGCGCACGTGCAGGCCAACGAGATCATCGAAATCGCCAAGCGCAGCGCGAGCACCGAAGGCGCCCGCATCCTGCAGTCGGCCGAGCAGCAGATCGCACTCGAGCGGCAGAGCGCACGGGATGAACTGCGCCAGCAGCTGGCAGCGCTGGCCGTGGCCGGTGCCGGCAAGATCATCGAGCGAGAGATCGACGCACGCACGCATGCGCAGTTGCTCGACAAGCTGGTAGCGCAGATCTGAGCGTCGCATGACCGAACGCGTCACCATTGCGCGACCCTATGCCAAGGCGGCCTTTGCGGAGGCGCGTAAGACGCAGCGCCTCGCACACTGGTCCGATGGCCTGCAGCTGGCCGCGGCGGTCAGCGTCGACGAGCGCGTCAAGCCGCTGTTCGGCAACCCGCACGTCACGCCGGCGCAGCTGGTCGAGCTCATCGCCGGTGTCGGCGGTCAGACGATCGACGCCGAGGCGCGCAGGTTCCTGGTGGTGCTGGCCGAGAACGGGCGCTTAGGCCTCCTGCCGGAAATCGCGCAACTGTACGAGAAGATGCGCGCCGAGCAGGAGCGCGTGCTCGATGTAACGCTGAAGTCGGCGGTGGCATTGTCGGCCGAGCAGCGCGAGCGCTTCACCGCGGCGCTGCGTAAGCGCTTCGACCGCGACATCCGTTTGCATACCGAAATTGATACATCGTTGCTGGGTGGCGCCGTATTGCAGGCCGACGATCTGGTGATCGACGGCAGCGTGCGCGGCGGCCTGGCGCAGCTCGCCTCGCAGATTGCGGGCTAGGAATAGAGGGATCGAGCCATGTCCATCAAAGCATCCGAAATCAGCGATCTGATTCGCCAACGCATCGAGCAGTTCGCGACCGCCAGCGAGGCGCGCGATGTCGGTACGGTGGTATCCGTCACCGACGGCATCTGCCGCATTCATGGCCTGGCCGACGTGCGCTACGGCGAAATGATCGAATTCGGCAGCGAGTTGTTCGGGCTGGCGCTGAATCTCGAACGGGACTCGGTCGGCGCGGTCGTGCTCGGCGACTACAAGACGATCACGGAAGGCGACACCGTCAAGACTACGGGGCGCATTCTCGAGGTTCCGGTGGGCCCGGAGCTGTTGGGCCGCGTGGTCGATGCGCTCGGTCGTCCGATCGACGGCAAGGGTCCGCTCAACGCCGCCGCCAACTCGCCGATTGAGCGCGTGGCCCCGGGCGTCATCTATCGCAAGTCCGTGAGTCAGCCGGTACAGACCGGCTACAAGGCCGTCGACGCGATGGTGCCGATCGGCCGCGGCCAGCGCGAGCTGATCATTGGCGACCGCCAGACCGGCAAGACCGCGCTCGCGATCGACACGATCATCAATCAGAAGGGCTCGGGCATCAAATGCATTTACGTCGCGATCGGGCAGAAGCAGTCCTCGATCGCCAACGTGGTGCGCAAACTCGAGGAGCACGGCGCGATGGCGCATACCATCGTGGTCGCGGCCTCGGCCTCGATGCCGGCCGCCATGCAGTACCTCTCGCCCTACTCCGGCGTCACCATGGGCGAATACTTCATGGATATCGGCGAGGACGCGCTGATCATCTATGACGATCTGTCGAAGCAGGCCGTGGCCTATCGGCAGATTTCGCTGCTGCTGCGCCGCCCGCCGGGACGCGAAGCCTTCCCCGGCGACGTGTTCTATCTTCACTCACGCCTGCTCGAGCGCAGCGCGCGCGTCAACGAAGAGTACGTCGAGCAGGTCAGCAAGGGTAAGGTCAAGGGCAAGACCGGCTCGCTGACCGGGCTGCCGATCATCGAGACGCAGGCCGGCGACGTCACCGCATTCGTGCCGACCAACGTGATTTCGATCACCGACGGACAGATCTTCCTCGAAGGCGACCTGTTCAACGCCGGCATCCGCCCTGCCATGAACGCCGGCATCTCGGTGTCGCGAGTCGGCGGCGCTGCGCAGACCGATATCATCAAGCGCCTCGGCGGCGGCATCCGCCTGGCGCTGGCGCAGTATCGCGAGCTGGCGGCGTTCTCGCAGTTTGCCTCCGATCTCGATGAGGCCACACGCCGGCAGCTCGAGCGCGGGCAGCGCGTCACCGAGGTCATGAAGCAGAAGCAGTACGCGCCGATGTCGGTGGCGCAGATGGCGCTCTCGATCTACGCGGTCAATAACGGCTACATGGATAAGGTGGAGCTGAAGAAGGTGGTGGACTTCGAGGCGGCGCTGCAGGCCTTCGCGCAGAGCAACTACCAGTCGACGCTTGCTGCCATCAACGCGACGCCTAAGCTCTCCAAGGAGAACGAGGCGGCGATGAAGAAGTGTATCGAGGACTTCGTGGCCACGGGGACGTATTGAAGCCATGTGCCGCGCGCTGCCGATG
>DASYNV010000274.1:0-2785 GCA_036008365.1 Steroidobacteraceae bacterium
CCAAGCCGACTGTTGTCGCGGTCAATCGCAGGGCCGGAGACACCGGGGGGCCGGAGCCCGTGCCGGCCTGACCTCTACAGATAGGGATGGATCGGATGAAACACCTGCCGCAGCAGGTAGCGGCGGGCAATCTGCGCATAACCGCGGAAATAGAAGTGATCGTTGGTTGCCAGCAATGATTCGCGATTCTTGCGGTAGTAAGCCGGTAACTCGAACCACGGCAGCGTCGGTTGCAGGTGGTGCGCAATGTGCAGGTTGTTATAGAGAAACAGCAGGCCGAAGACGTGATTGGATTCCACCGACGCCGTGCGCTCCGACGGACCGGGTGCGGCGCGATGCTCGGTGAACGCACGCAGCAGCCCGAGACTCATGCCCGGATAGGCGATCAGCAGCACGTACTTCCACCAGACCATCCCGTAATAGCCGCAGATCCAGAACAGCAAGGCCACTGCCGCGACGTGCAGCAGCCAGATCGGCACGTGGCTGAAATCGCGGGCAATCAAGCGCGAGCTCTCGCGGCCTAGCAGCGTCCAGAGGCGCAGCAGCGGTCCGATCGTGAGTCGGCCCAGCAGCGTCTGATTGAACAGCAGCAAGCCGTGGTGCAGCGGCCCCATGCGCTCCCAGTCGGCGCGCAGCACGAAATAGGACTCGGTGTCCAGGCCCGGCACGGTGAGGTTGTTGTCCCGGTGGTGGATGCTGTGGCTGTTGCGGTAGAGCGAAAACGGAAACCACAGGCCGAGCGGCGGAAATACCATGGCGAATCGAAGCCACGCGGGCACTCCACGGAACGCATGGATGGCTTCGTGCTGCAGCGAGAAATGCCAGGCGATGAGGTACGCCCCGATCGGCACGATCAGCCACCAGGGCAGCGAGGCGTTGTAGCGAATCAGGCCGAACCACGCCGCATAGATCGCTATCGCGACCAGGATCGTCGGTCCGTCGTGGCTTCGAAAGCTCTGCATGAGTCCCTGTCTACTCTGCGCTCGGTTGGGACGTCAACTCTCGAAATTCCGGGTGCACCATCGATGCCAGCTCATGTGTACGCCAGTACGCCAGCGCCTCCTCGAACTCGGTCTCGAGCTGCCGGTAGCTGGCCGGGTCGGGCCGCACGAAGCGGCTCAGGCGCAGGTCGGCCATGACCGGGAGCAGCACCGGATCCTCGTGCGCTTCGAGGAATGCGCTGGATAGGGATTCCAGCGGTTCTGACGACACCAGCAGGGGCATCGGCCGCGGCTCGGTTCGGGCGATCACGCGCGAATTCGCCACCAGCTCGGGCGCGTAGCGCCGCAGCAATTGCAGGCTGTACGCGTCGATGGCCGCCACGTCGGCGCGGCCCTCCGCCACGGCGGCAAGCGCCCCCTGGGGTGTCACCTGTGGCGCGATGACTTCCCGGAACAAGGGCCGCGTCCCGTCGGCCTTGCACAGGTACCGCAGCGGTGCCGCGAATCCGGATTGTGACTCCGTGCTGGTGAAGGCGATGCGTCCGCCGAAGGTATCGCTGAGCGCACGATGCGGGCTGTCGGCATGCACCACGAACTCGCTCCAGTACAGCGGCAGGCCGCGAAATTCCGCCGGGGAGGGCACGGGTGCCGCGAGCAGGTACGGCGAGGGCTCGCAACGTGTGAACGGCAGGCCGCACATGAACACCGCGCCCTTGCGAGGATGCGCCCAGAGATCGGCGATCGGCGCGGGTGCGGGGAACTCGATCACCTGGAACGGCAGGCGCGCGCGCCGCGCGAGGTGCGACAGCAGTTCGCGCCATGCCTCGGCCGCAGCCACCGACACCGCGTACATGCGCGCGCTCGCGATCCAGGGTGGCGTCGCCGGACTCACGCGGGCACCTGTACTGTCTCGGCACCGGCCGCAGCGCGCTGGCGCTCGAAGAACGGCAGCGTCATCAGCCCGACGATGGCTGCGCACATGACATAACCTGCCGGCGCCATCGCGGAGCCGTGCGCCTGGCGCGTAAACCAGGTCAGGATGGCGGGTGCAAATCCTCCGAAGATCACGAATGCGCCGTTGTAGACCAGCGAGATTCCAGTGGCCCGGATCGCGGTCGGAAACAGATCAGACAATGCCGCCGGTGCCACGCCGACGAAGGTCGCGACCATGACGCAGAACGCGGACTGCACCGCGATCAGCACCGCCGTGCTCGGCACGGCCTGCAGCCACAGATACAGCGGCAGCACGGCGAGCAGCAGGCCCCAGGCGCCGGCCGACAGCACTGCGCGGCGTCCCACGCGGTCGGACAGGCGGCCGGCCACGAGGCAGGTGAGCACGAACAGCAGGTTGCCGACCAGCGAGGCGGCGAAGGCCTGGCGCGCAGTGAAGCCGAAGGCATGCTGCACGTACACGGGCGTGTAGATGTTGAGCACATAGACGGCCACGGCCCAGAGAATCGACAGACCGAAGCCGACCACGAGCGCCGCGCCATGGGCGCGAAACGCCAGTCGCAAAGGCGAGCGCGCGGCCGCGGGCGCGCTGCGGCGGCGGGCCCGCTCACTCTCGAATTCGCGTGTCTCGTGCAGCGATCGGCGCAGCATCAGGCCGGCAGGCGCAATCAACAGTCCGACGATGAACGGTATCCGCCAGCCCCAGCGCTGCAGCTCGAGGGGGGTCAGCGAGGCCGACAGCGTGAAGGCCACCAGCGCGCCGAGAATGTTCGACATGCCCATGCTGGCCTCCTGCCAGGAAACCAGACCGCCACGAGCGCCGGCCTTGGCGCTCTCGGCCAGGAAGGCGCTCGCGCTGCCGATCTCGCCGCCGGCCGAGAACCCCTGCAACA
>DASYNV010000275.1:0-4662 GCA_036008365.1 Steroidobacteraceae bacterium
CGGGCGTGTACGATCGCATCAGTGCGCCGTTCTCGATCGAATAGCTGACGCGCTGCAGCTCCGATCGCTGCAATCCTGCCGGATTGGTCCAACCGCCGCGCGTGAAACTCACCAGCGGCAGCGTGGCGCCATTGACGGCGCTGATCGTGCCGAGCGTCGAAATCGTGCTGATGTTGTTGGCATTGCCGCTGTTGCTGCTGTTGTTATTGGTACTGCTGGTGCTCGAGCTGCTCAGGGTCGATGCGCTGCTGCTGCTGCTCAAGGAAGAGCCGACATTCGGTGCGCTCATGAAAGCCGGCAGGTAGCCATCGCCGGTCGCCTGACGAATCGGCCGCGCCTGCAGCAGTTCGATATCCTGTTCGATGGTGCGCAAAGCCTGCTGCACGGCGATCAGGCGTGCCGATTGTTCATCGACCTCCTTGCGACTGCGGAACGCCTGATCGAGCGCGCGGTAGCCGATCGCGAACATGATCGCCGTGATGAACAACGCCACGAGCAGCTCGATCAGTGTGAATCCGCACTCGCGACGCATGATCAGGGCCCGCCGGAACTCGAGTTGCCCGGTAGCGTCGGCGTGGCCGGAGACGTCGGTGTCAGAGTGGTGGGTGACGGGGTGCTGCCCGGCGTCGTGGTGCTGCCCGGCGTCGTGGTGCTCGTTCCAGGGTTCGCGATGTTGCCGCTGCTCGAGCCGCCACTGCTGCTACTGCTGCTCGTAGCCGTGTTGTTGACACCGGACCAGTCGGGTACTTCGCCGCTGGCGGCCGCGATGGCGACGCCTCGAAATCCAATCACCGTCGTGACCCAGTCAGGCTCCTTGCTGTTGCCCGCGCGGCTGGAGTCGCTGCTACTGCCGCCTGCGATAGTGCCTGATGTGCTGCGTCGCACTTTGACGGTGATCTGCAGCAGGCCCGGAATCTCCTGCACCGCCGTCACGATCTGCTGCCAGTGCCAATCGCCGTTGCCGAAGCCTTTGACATCGCCTTCGATGGTGCCGGTCTGCGGTGGCTGCAGATTCAGCCGCACATCGCTGATGCGATTGAGCGCGACCCACTGCGCCAGGGTCTTTTCGCGCAAAGCGCTGACGTTGGCGGCCGCGTTGGTCAGTGCGACCAGTACCGCGCCGACCCCGAATGCCACGATCACGAGTGCCACCATCACCTCGATCAGCGTGAAGCCGCGAGCGCTGGTGCGTGCCGGCGGATGGGGGCTCATTGCTTCGGCTCGATGATGTCGCCGACCTTGACGCTGCCATCGTCACTGCTCTGCAGCGTCACGCTGCGGTTGACTCCCTCGCGCACCATCGTCAACACGAACGAGTTGGTGTCGCCGTTGGAGAACAGCATGATCTGCGGCATGTCGTTGTCGGGTTGATTGTTAAGGCCACCACCGGTACCGCTGCCGCTGAGTCCACCGCTGCTGCTGCTGCCGGCGCCGCTGCTGCTGCCACCCAGACCGGTGAAGCCACTACCGAGGCCGCCGCTCAGTCCGCCGCTGCTGCTCAGAGCGCCGAGTCCGGCCGTACCGGTGATCGCGCCAATGCCGCTGCTGCTGCCAAGCGGCGACACCGTGCCGCCCGGTGGCGTGGCCGCGATGGGATTGACCTTGAGAGCGTTGTCGGCGAGCACGATTGGGTGGCCCTCGATCGTCAGGTCCAGCCGCAGACCCGACGGCAATTTGCGCGGATGCAGCGTGTCATCCAGGGTTTCCGGAGCCCATCGCATGAGACGGTTGTCGTAGAACACAAAACGGTAACCGTGCTGGCCGCAGCGGATACCGTATTCGAGCGTCAGCATCGCGCCGCGTTCCCGACCGTAGGCGACCAGTGCACTCAGTCGATCGCGCTCCTGCTCGAGACCGCTGTCCTTGCCGGTTGAGCCAAGGCTCAGGATCGCACCGACCACCAGGATGCCGATGATCACAACGACGATCATGACCTCGAGCAACGTGAAGCCACGCTGCGCGGCAAAGCGGAAGCCCCGGATGCGCACCGCCGCGCCAGCCGGGCCGCCCGGAATCAGTTCTCGAGATTCCAATTGCCGATGTCGGCGTTCACGCCGGTTCCGCCGGCCTGGCCGTCGGCGCCAAAGGAATAGAGGTCGTAATCACCGCCGTGCGTGCCCGGGATCTGGTACTGATAGTCGTTGCCCCAGGGATCCTTGTTGAGACGCTTGAGATAGCCGCCGGCACGCCAGTTCTTGATGGTCGGATCAATCGGCTTGGTGACCAGCGCCTGTAGGCCCATCTCGGCGGTCGGGAACACGAAATTGTCGAGTTTGAACATGGTCAGCGCCGTATCAAGCGCCTGAATGTCCTGCTTCGCTTTGGCGATGCGCGCATCGTCCACGCGGCCGAGGAACTGTGGCACGACGACGGCCGCCAATAGCCCGATGATGATCACGACCACCATGATCTCGATCAACGTGAAGCCGCGAGCGGAGTGCGGCCCGCGGCGTCGACGCCCGCGGATCGCCGCGCCATCGGGGCCGTTGATGACGAATCTATTGCAGAAGGCGTTAGGCTCGCTGATGGCGCTCATGGAATTCGCTGCCGGCCATGTATAGGGTGCTTTACCGATCTGGCGATGATAACAAATGAAGATCCCTAGAACCGACGCGGCCTCACAATCCTGGCTTCGGTCGGCGAATTGCGACTCGCGCTACGGCCGGGTACTGCTGGCGGGGCTAGCGTTCATATTGGCCTTGTACGGCGGTGGCGAACCGTTACGCGAGTTGCTGCGCTACGAGCGCGCGCCACTCGCGCACGGTCAATGGTGGCGCTTGCTGAGTGCGCACGTGGTGCATCTGGGTCTTACGCATGCACTGCTCAACTGTGCCGGTCTGGTGCTGCTCTGGATGCTGTTCGCGCGCGAGTTCACGCCGCGTCGCTGGGCGTGGATTCTGTTCTGCGCCTGCGTTGCCATCGATGCCGGACTGTGGTTTCTGCGGCCGGCGATCGAGTGGTACGTCGGTGCATCGGGCGTGTTGCACGGCGCGCTCGCCGCCGGAGCGGTGGGCTGGTATCGGCGCGGTGATGGCTTCGGGGCGGCGCTGCTGCTGCTGCTGATCGTCAAGCTTATCTACGAGCAGCGCAGCGGCGCCAGCATCTTCGCACACGATCTGCAGCTGGTGCCCGATGCGCATCTGTTCGGCGTGCTCGGCGGCCTGCTCGGCGTGTGGTTGCCGCGTCCGTCCGCGAAATCGCTATAATCCGCGCGCTTTTTTGCTTTGCAGGTTTGCATCGAATGTCGATTGCGCTGGTATTTCCGGGTCAGGGTTCGCAGTCGGTCGGTATGCTGGCGGCGCTTGCCGTCGCGCATGCCGCGGTCCGCGACGCCTACGCGCGCGCCTCGAGCGCGCTCGGCTTCGATCTGTGGTCGGTGGTGGCCGAGGGTCCGGCCGAACGGCTCAATGCCACCGAGATTACGCAGCCGGCGATGCTCGTGGCGGATGTGGTCACGTACGAAATCTGGTGCGCCCAGGGCGGTTCCGCCCCGAATGCGGTCGCGGGGCACAGCCTGGGTGAATTCGCTGCCCTGGTCTGCGCGCAGGCGTTGGCGTTCGAGGATGCGGTGCAATTAGTGCATTTCCGCGGCCGGATCATGCAGCAGGCGGTGCCCGCCGGTGCCGGTGCGATGGCGGTCCTGCTCGGTCTCGAAGACGACCAGGTAGAGCAGGTGTGTGCCGAGGCGGGTCAGGGAGAGGTGGTCGAGGCGGTGAATTTCAACTCACCGGGGCAGGTCGTGATCGCCGGCAACGCCGCGGCCGTGCAACGCGCGCTGACCCTGGCAAAGCAGCGCGGCTGCAAGCGCGCACAGGCCTTGCCGATCAGCGTTCCGGCGCATTCGAGCCTGATGCGCGCTGCGGGCACCAAGCTCGAGCAGCGCCTGGCGCAGATCGAGGTCCGGCGGCCGATCTGCCGCTTCATCAGCGCCGTCGACGCCATGGAGCACAGCGCCCCGGAGGACATCCGGGCGACGCTCGTGCGGCAGCTGGCCAGCCCGGTGCGGTGGCCGCAGACGGTCCGGGCGCTGTTGCAGCATGCCTCGATCCTGATCGAAAGCGGCCCCGGTAAAGTGCTGACAGCGCTGAACCGCCGCATCGATCGCAACGCGCGCTGCTTTGCGCTCGAGGATCCGGAATCCGTCGCGGCGGCGTTGGCGGCGAGCGCAGGAGAGGCGCATGCCTGAGCAGGATCTGGCGCTCGTGACGGGGGCTTCGCGCGGTATCGGCCGGGCCATCGCGCTGGCCCTTGGCGGCGCGGGCGCAACAGTGGTCGGCACGGCGACCACTGCCGAGGGCGCAGCTCAAATCGGCGTGGCACTGGCGGCAGCGGGCATCAGTGGCCGTGGTGCGGTCTGGAATGCCACCGATCCCGCCTCCACCGAAGCGCTGATGGCGGATCTGGAAACCGCCGGCGGCCTGCCCACGATCCTGGTCAACAACGCCGGCATCGCGCGTGACGCCTTGATTTTGCGCATGAAGAGCGAGGACTGGGAGCAAACCCTGGCGGTCAATCTGTCGGCAGTGTTTCGCCTGACCAAGGCCTGCCTCAGGCGCATGCTCAAGGAGCGTCATGGCCGCATCATCAACATCGGCTCGGTGGTGGGTTCGATCGGCAATCCCGGACAAGTTCACTACTCGGCAGCCAAGGCGGGCCTGGTGG
>DASYNV010000276.1:0-3481 GCA_036008365.1 Steroidobacteraceae bacterium
ATCGCGACATCTCATCGCTGGCGGCGCGGCGTCTGAATCTGATCTCGCCGGCGGTCGCCACGAGAGCGCAGTCCAAGGCGACTTCGCTGCGGCGATCGCTCGGACATAATCGGGTTTAATGTATTATATAATAAAGTATCAATAACATATTGGTTTTGTTTAAAGAACTCGCCTGAGATCACTCAATCCGCGGCAATCGCCCAGAGCGTTACGTTCGCCGCACGCCCTCACGGCCGCCGACCGCGGCGCGAGCGGCACGCACGGGCCCCGAGAGAACCCGTGCCATTTCACGCTTTGGGGGCCGACTCGCAGCGATACTTGCGGACTGGCACACACGGCCCCGGCGCAAATCTTAGTAGGGTTATGGTCATGGCCTTCACCCTCAAGGGCAAGTTGGGGATTCCTGACTCGCGGTACGCAGCCGAGTTGGACAAGCGCGCCGCGGAGGCCAAGTTCGCTCCCGATCTGGAAGCGGAATACGACGAGTTCTTCCTGTCGGAGTGTCGCGCGCAGCTGCGAACTTTCAATGGCATGCTGTGTGCGCTCGCGATCGGTGCGCTGCTGCTGTCCTTTGGACGCGACCCCTCCCACGATGTGATGCAGCGACTGCGACTGGTGGTCATCGCATTGGGCTGCGGCGCGCTGACCTGGGCGGCGTTCAGTCGCCTGTACCAGGAGATGTATCTGGCGGTGGCCCGATGGGCATCGCTGCCGATCGCGGTGTTCGGTTCGTTCGAGATCGCGCATCGCGTCGCCTACGGACAGGGCGAGGCACTGGCATGGCTCGCGGCCTACAGCATCGGACTATTCTTCATGACCGGATTGCGTTTCGGTGCCGCCGTACAGGCGAGCCTGGCGTTGATCCTGAGCTTCACGATATCGCTGATCTGGGACGGTCAACCGGTCGCCGAAGTGGTGCACGCCGTGGGCATCATCGGCGTGATCCTGCTGATCATCGGCGTGGCGTACTTCCAGCAGGCGCTGCGCTTTCGCAAGGCGTTTCTCGAGCGCGGATTGATCGCGGATCTGGCCGCGCGCGACGGCCTCACCGGTCTCAAGAATCGGCGCGCATTCGACGAGCATCTGATCCGCTCCTGGCAGCAGGGCCTGCGGGACCGCAAGACGATCGCGGTCATGTTCATCGACGTCGACGCCTTCAAGAAATTCAACGACCGATACGGCCACAAAGCCGGCGACATCGCGCTCCAACGCATCGCGGGCGTGGTGCACAGCGTCGCCAAGCGTGCGCTCGATCTGGCCGCGCGCTACGGGGGCGAAGAGCTGGCCGTGATCCTCTACGACGTGCCGCGCGAGGCGGCCGCGCCGCTGGCCGAAGCGATGCGCAACGCGGTCATGAACCTCGGCATCGAGCACCTGGACAGCACCCCGCTCAACGTCGTGACCATCAGCATCGGCATCGGCATCGTACGCCCCACCCTGGCACGCAGCCCGGACGGCGCGGTGCAGCTGGCCGATGAGGCGCTCTACGCCGCCAAGCGCAACGGGCGCAATCGCGTCGAGATCTTCGAATCCGAGTACGACGCGCTCTCGACCGGGACCTTCCGCGCCCGCTAGCCGCCGATCACGCGCCCGCGAGTTCAGGCGCCCGCGAGCACCATGGCCTTGAGTGTCGGCACCGGCGCTCCACCCTTGATCTCTTCGGTGACGGCAAATTGGTTGGCGTTCTCGATCGGACGCCGTGCCTTGAAATCCACGCGCCCATCGCCCGCCGAGTCCACCTTGAGCAGACCCGCATCCACCGGCGTCGGGTAGCGCGGGTCGATGATCCAGAGCTGGTAGTCCTTGTCGGTCGGCGGCGGCTTCAGGTGATGCACCACCACGACGCCGCTCTGGCGCTCATTGTCCCAGACGCTGACGGCGACCGCCTTGGGATCGGCCTTCAGTTGTGCGCTCATGACCGCGATGCGCATGTTCGCGAGGCGATTGCTTTGCTGCAGCGAGAGCACGGCCTGGCGCAGATCCGCGCGTTCGGCACGCAATGTATCGCCGATCTGGCTGAGCTCGTCGATGCGGTGCTGACGGACATCGAGCTGCTCACGCAGTCCGTGGGACTGATATCCGAACAGCAGGCACAGTCCGGCGAAGCTCGCCGCGAGCGCCCACGGCACTACCGTGGCATGGCTGCGCCGCGGCGCCGTGCGCGATGCCGTGACCCGCTCGCCGAAGTCCATCAGGAGCCTGGTGCGCAACGCGGCCGAGGGCTCGAGCGCCGGCGAGTCGCCGGCTACGAGCTCGCTGACGCCACGCAGCTCGCTCACGAGCTGGCGCAGCTCCGAGTCCTCGCCGAGCCGTCGCTCGAACAGGCGGCCCTCTTCGGGGTCGAGTGCGCCCAGCACGTAGGCGCTGGCCAGTTCTTCGGTGCGTTCGTCGATCACAACGCATCTCCCAGCTGCTCGCGCAGACGCAGCATGCCGCGACGAATTCTGGCCTTGATGGTGCCGAGCGGCTGCCCGAGACGCGCGGCGATCTCGCTCTGGCTCAAGCCCGCAAAGAATGCCAGCTCGATGACCTGGCGCTGATCGGCCGACAGATCCGCGAGCGCGGCGCGAATGTGCTGTGCGCGCTCGCGGCCATGCAGCAGCTCGTTGGCCGAAGGCATGGGCGCGTCAGCGGCCGTTTCGGCCGAGATGGCGATCTCCTCCATGAGGCGCCGCCGCCGGGTCGAGGCGCGGATGCGGTCGATGGCCTTGTTGCGCGTGAGGGTGACCGCCCAGCTCGAAAGCGAGCCGAGCTCGGCGTCGTAGCCGGAAGACTTGTGCCAGATCTGGGTGAAGACGTCCTGCAGCACGTCCTCGGCCTCGCGCCGATCGCCGAGCACACGTGCCGCGACCGACAGCAGCAGCGGCGCGTAGCGATCGTAAACTTCGAGAAAAGCGGCGCGATCTCCCGCCCGAATCCGGCGGATGACGTCCGCATCCGATCTGCTGCCCAATGGATTCTTGTCGTTCACAGCCACCCGCCACGGCCACAACGCCCGCCAGCCCGCGGGTCGCCACCGTGGGCCACTCACCATAGCGGCGCGCTCATACATAACAGACCGTTCCAGCACTCACAAGCCGTCAGTACCGGATAAACGCTGCAGCGCCGCGCTCGGACGCATCCGAACCGGTCGCCGGTGCGATATATTGGGCATGACGGACCAGCAAAGAAAAACGACATGGAAACGTTAGCGATCATCGGCACAGGGATTGCCGGCCTCGGTTGCGCGCACTTTCTGCAGCGGCGTTTTGCGCTCACCGTGTACGAGAAAGACGCGCACATGGGCGGCCATGCCAACACGGTCATGGTCGAGGAGGCTTCCGGCAGCGTGCCGGTCGATACCGGCTTCATGACCTACAATGAAGTCACCTACCCGAATCTCACGCGGTTGTTTCGCGATCTCGAGGTGACCACGCAGCCGAGTTCGATGTCCTTCAGCGTGCAGCACCTGCCCACGGAGCTGGAGTTCTGCGGCTCGAGC
>DASYNV010000277.1:0-2790 GCA_036008365.1 Steroidobacteraceae bacterium
TCCCGAAAATGGACGCCGATTGCATCAGTGCCACGAGCTTCGACGCCCTCGCTCCCGACCGGGTTGCGGGCTACCTTGCGCTGCTGCTCATCGTCGAGTTCAGCCTGCGCGACGACACGGCGGATCCGCTGGCGCGGCTGGTACGAGCCCGCGGCCAGGCGCCGCAAATGCCCATATTCGTTTTCGCACGCGGCGGCGACGAGCGCAATGCCGCGCGCACCATCAAGCTGGGGGCCAACGACTATTGGCCCATTCACGCCGTCAAGATCGGCGAGTTGACCGAGGTGTTGCGGCCGCTCGCGGAACCCTCGCGCGACCCCGGCGCGGCGGCGACCACGTCGGGCGCGACCACGGTCACGGTGGATTCATGGCGCCAACCGCAGATCGGCGGCTACCGTGTGCTCAAGACCATTGCGCAGTCGACCACGGCGGCGGTGTACCTCGCGCGCAACGACGAGTTGTCGCAGCCGGTCGCGCTCAAGGTTCAGGCGCTCCGGGGGCACGTCGTCACCGACGCCGACCGGCAGCGCTTCGTCCGCGAATGCAAGATTCTGTCCTCGCTGAATCACCGCTCGATCGCCGATGTGCTGGACTACGGCATTACCGACGACTACTCGTATCTCGCGCTGGAATACTTCCCCTGCGGGAGCCTGCGCGACCGCCTGAAGAACCCGGTGAGCGAGGCCGACGCCATCAACTACGCGCGGCAGATCGGCGAGGCATTGCAGGTGCTGCATGCGGCGCACGTGGTGCATCGCGACCTCAAGCCGTCGAATCTGATGCTGACCGACGACAATCGGGTGGTGTTGATCGATTTCGGCTCGGCGACCGTCCAAAAGGAAGCGAGCGACTTGTCGAGGTCGGACCTGTGCACGGGCACTCCTTACTACGTGTGTCCCGAGCAGATCGCCAACCGCGATCCGGACGGGCGGGGCGATCTGTACAGTCTCGGCATTGTGCTCTACGAGATGCTGACCGGCTCGTTGCCCTACCAGGGCGAGAACCTGGGCGAAATATTCGCCGGTCACCGCTCGTCTCCCGTGCCGCGCCTGCCGCGGCACGTGCTGCGGTATCAACCCATCATCGATCGGCTGATGGCCAAGTCGCCCGACGACCGGTACCCATCGGCCACCCTTTTTCTGGAAGATTTGAGCGCGGTCAGCGCCCCTATTCGAACGTCCGTCGACGGAACCCGCCCCATGGGAGTGAGTAATACATGATGTCTCGTGCAATCAAGGTCCTGAGCCTCCTCGGGTCCCCGGCAGGCCTGCTCGTACTCGTCGTCATTCTCGGCATGAGTTTCGTGGCAGTGGTGCTCGTGCCCGGACTCGAACTCGCCAGCGAAGTGGCGGACAGTTCCACCGCGCTCAAGCTGCTGGGTGAGCAGCAGCGCCAGCCGACCATCATCCGCGCAGCCCTCGAGTCCCTGCACGATCGCCTGGGCGCCCGGGGCTACGTTCAGGAATCCCTGGACGAGTTGCGCGCCTCGAGCACTCAGCTCGATGCGGCATTGCGCGAGATGACCAAGACGCGGCCGGCGAGCTGGGTCTCCCTCACGGCGGACACGGGCGCGGTCGCCGCCCCCATCGCCGGCAAGCACGCGGCAATGCTGCTCGACACCTGGGCACGCGAGCAGGTGGTGCTGGCTCCGCTATTGGAATTCCACGGCGTGCCGTACCAGGACAACGAGTCCACGGGAACCAACTTCAACGAGAGCGGGCGCCAATTGGAGCGCGACGTCAGCGCTGCGCTGCGCACCGGCCATCACACTCTGCCGTTGCTCGACAGCGAATTCACGAGCATCGCGGCCGAGCTGCAGGCGACCAACCTACGCTCGGCGACCGAGCTGCGGCTGGTGATGCTGTCGGGCCTGGTCATCGCCCTCGCGCTGGTCGTGCTCGTAACCGTCATGCTCAGCGCGCGGCAACGGCAGGAAAGCAGCCTGCGCCAGGCGCGGCAGCAAACCATCGACATTCTGCGCACCGTCAAGGACGGATTGTTCCTGCTCGATCAGAACCTCGTCATCGGTGCGGCTTATTCCGGCGCCATGGACACGCTGTTCCAACGCAAGGACTTCTCCGGCCTCGCATTCGAGAGCCTGCTGAAGAACATCGTTTCGGAAAAGACGCTGGCGACGGCCCTCAAGTTCGTCAAGATTCTCTGGGCGGAACGCACCAACGAGAAGCTGGTCAAGACCATCAACCCCCTGGGCGAGGTGGAAGTTCACCTCGACGGCGGCAGCGGCAAATTCGACACTCGCTACCTGCAATTCGAATTCCACCGGGTGCGGGTCGACGGTGAGATGACCCACGTGCTGGTGTCGGTATCCGACGTGAGCGCCCGGGTGGAATTGGCGCGGGAGCTGCAGACCTCGCAGAACCAGGCGCAGGGCCAGGTCGATACCTTGCTGGGCATTCTGCACATCGATCCCGCGCAGCTGACCTCGTTCTTGAACGACTCGAATGCCGCGATGAAGATGATCAACGCGGTGTTGCGCGAGCCGACCCGCGAGGAGGGTGTGTTCCGCAAGAAGCTCGACACCCTGTTCCGGCAAGTGCACTCGGTCAAGGGCGAGGCGGCGGCCCTCGGCATGTCCTCCATCGAAAGCCGCGCGCACGCCTTCGAGGAGGATCTGAAGGCGCTCAAGGACAAGCCGAGCCTGTCGGGAAACGATTTCCTGCCGCTGGTCATCAAGCTCGACGATTTGCTCACCCATCTGCAGTCCATCAGCGACCTGGTCGCGCGCCTGTCGCGCCTGCAGCACCCGCAGCAGGACGTTGCCCACACGGC
>DASYNV010000278.1:0-4164 GCA_036008365.1 Steroidobacteraceae bacterium
CCGCATCACGGTCACCTTGTCCATGACAGTGCGACCGCAGAGCGCCTGCTGCGTTAGCGGGCCCTCGTCCGCGAGCACCGCAATCAATCGCCACTGCGGTATCTTGAGCCCAAACTGGCGCTCGTAGGCGCGGGCGATCACGCGCGAGACCGCGTTTGCAGCCACCGACAACCGGTACGGCAGATAGTCCTGCAGCCGGAGCGCGCGTCGGGGGTTACTCCGCATCGGGCTGTGCCGCCGGGGCTGCAGCGGCGAAGGCTGACAGGCGCGTGCAGTTCTCGTGGATGCGCCTCAATGTTGGATAACCGTCCAGCGGCAGGTGCACGCGCTGGGCATTGGCCATCTGCGGCACCAGGCAGCAGTCGGCCAGCGAAGGTGTTTCGCCGTGGCAGTAGGTTCCGGTTCGTGCACTGCCTGCAAGCTGGCGCTCGAGCGCATCGAATCCTTCTCGGATCCAGTGGCGCGCCCATTCCTCCCGCTGCGCATCGTCACGATCGCAGGCCGACTTCAGGTAGCGCAGCACCCGCAGATTGTTCAATGGATGGATATCGCAGGCGATGCTGAGCGCCAGCGCGCGCACGCGTGCGCGCGCGGCAGCCTCCGCGGGCAACAGCGGCGGCGCGGGATGGGTCTCCTCCAGATACTCGATAATGGCCAGCGATTGCGTGATCGTAGCCGCGCCGTCCTCGAGTACCGGCAGCAGACGCGCGGGATTGAGGTTCGCGAACGATTCCGCGTGCTGTTCGCCGCCGTCGCGCAGTAGATGCACCGGCACGGCCGCGTACTCGAGACCCTTCAGGTTCAGCGCGATGCGCACGCGATAGGCCGCCGAGCTGCGAAAATAGGTGTACAGACGCAGTGCAGTCATGGACTCCTCACATCTGCGCAGGCATTACCCTGCCGCGCGCTTCGCCGAAGCCGATGCGCGCGGCGCCGCCGCGCGCGCAATAGCCGCGCAGAATGATCGCATCACCGTCCTCGAGAAAGCAGCGCTGCTCGCCGTTCTCGAGCCGCACGGGCTCCTTGCCGCCGCGCGACAACTCGAGCAGCGAACCCGCCTCGGACGGCTCCGGGCCCGACTGTGTGCCGGTGCCGAGCAGGTCGCCGCTGCGCAAATTGCAGCCATTGACGCTGTGATGCGCCAGCAACTGCGCGATGGTCCAGTAGGCATGACGGAAACTGGTGTGTGACAGCCGTACTGGGCCCGAGCCTGCGCCGCGCATCGCTTCAGTCTCGAGCAGCACTTCAAGCTGAATGTCGAACGCACCGCCATCGCGCACGCTTCGGTGCTCGAGATAGGCCAACGGCTGCGGATCGTCTGCGCCGCGCGTCCACGGCACACGATACGGCTCGAGCGCCTCGAGCGTCACGATCCACGGCGAGATCGTGGTGGCGAAATTCTTGGCCAAAAACGGGCCGAGGGGCTGGTATTCCCACGCCTGCAGATCGCGCGCCGACCAGTCGTTCAGCAGGCACAGGCCGAACACGTGCGATTCCGCCGCATCGATCCCGATGCGCGTTCCGAGCGCGTTGCCGCGACCCACGAACACGCCGAGCTCGAGCTCGTAATCGAGGCGGTGGCTGCGATCCAGCACCGGCGCTTCCCCGGTCGCGGGGAGCCGCTGGCCCATCGGCCGCAGAAACGCCTGCGGCGACACGGCGATCGATGAGCAGCGGCCGTGATAGGCGATCGGCAGCCAGCGGTAGTTCGGCATCAGAGGCTGATCGGGGCGGAACAGGCGGCCAACCGCGGTGGCATGATTGATCGAAGTGTAGAAGTCGGTGTAGTCGCCGATCTGCGCCGGCAACCCCAGCTCCGCGGCTGACTGCGGCACGAGCGCCGATTCCAGCGACGGACGCTGTGGCGAGCCGGCGCGCAGCGCGCGCGACAGCGCCAGCCGCAGCGCCGCGGCCGCAGCGGGGCCGGCCGCCATCAGCGCATTCAGCGATGATTGCGCGCCGAGCGTCGCGGCCTCGAGCGCGGTCGCGGTAAACGCGCCGCGCGCGCGCGCGGCTTCGAGATCGATGATCGAATCTCCAATCGCCACGCCACCGCGAAACCGCTGCGCACTACCCGCCGGCCGGAACACGCCGAACGGCAGATTCTGGATCGGGAAGTCGCTGCCCGCAGCGTTCGCCGACTCGACCCAGCTGCGCAGCAGCGGATCATGCGTCTCGTTCATAGCTTATGGCCGCTGCGGATCGAAATGCTTTTTCAGATCCTGCCAGCATTGGAAGTAATCGCGCTGACGTTGCGGTGAATCCAGAGCGTAGCGCGTCGGATGGATGAACCAACGTGTCTCGAACATGAAAGCCATCGTGTCCTCGACCTTGATCGGCACGCTGGTATCGGCATGACTGGCCTTGTCGAACGTGACGGCATCGGGACCGTGCGCGCTCATGCAGTTGTGCAGCGAGGCGCCGCCCGGCAGAAAGCCATCGCTCTTGGCGTCGTACACGCCTTCGATCAGCCCCATGAACTCGCTCGCCACGTTGCGGTGGAACCAGGGCGGCCTGAAGGTATCCTGCATCGCCAGCCAGCGCGGGGGGAACAGTACGAAGTCGAGACCATCGACGCCCGGCGTGTCGGTGATCGACTGCAGCACCAGGAAGATCGAGGGGTCCGGATGATCGTAGCTGATCGATCCGATGGTGTTGAAGCGGCGCAGATCGTACTTGTAGGGCGCATGATTGCCGCGCCAGGCAACCACGTCGAACGGCGAGTGATCGAGCGTCGTCGACCATAGCCGGCCCATGAATTTGGCCACCAGCTCGTAGCGCTCGTCCCGATCTTCGTAACTGGCAACGGGCGTCAGGAAGTCACGCTCGCACGCGAGCCCGTTGGAGCCGATCGGTCCCAAGTCCGGCAGACGCAGCGGCGCACCGAAATTCTCGCAGACATAGCCGCGCGCCTTGCCGTCGGGCAGCTCGATGCGAAAGCGGACGCCGCGTGGAATGACTGCGATCTCCAGCGGCTTGAGCTCGAGCCGACCGAGCTCCGTGATCAGCAGCAAGCTTCCGAGCTGGGGTACGATCAGCAGCTCGCCGTCGGCGTCGTAGGCCGCGCGCTGCCGCATCGACTGGTTGGCCGTATACAAATGGATGGCGCAGCCGTTTTGGTTTTGTGGACTGCCGTTGCCACCCATGGTAATGAGCCCGTCGAGAAAGTCGGTCGGCGACTCGGGCAGCGGCAACGGGCTCCAGCGCATCTGATCCGGTGGCGTTGCGGCAGCGTCGAATTGCGCGGTCAGCAGCGCCTGCGGGTGCGCTTTGAACGGCCCATGGCCGGCAGCCGGACGTATGCGGTACAACCACGAGCGCCGGTTGGCATACCGCGGCGCCGTGAACGCGGTGCCCGAAAGCTGCTCGGCATACAGGCCGTAGGGACAGCGTTGCGGCGAGTTCTGCGCCGGCAGCGCGCCTGCAAGCGCCTCGCTGGCAAAGTGATTTCCGAAGCCGCCCAGGTACTGGAGGCCGGCCGCGCTTGCGGACCCCATTGCACGGCCGGCGCCCCGCAGACCTGCGCGCGCCGCGCCGCTGCTCATGGGTTGACGGAGCCGTCGTTGAGCGACAGCACGCCTCGCCTCACCTGGTCGAGCTCCAGCGATTCGAACAGTGCCTTGAAGTTGCCCTCGCCGAATCCTTCGTTGCCCTTGCGCTGAATGATCTCGAAGAAGCATGGGCCGACCACGTTCTGCGTGAAGATCTGCAGCAGCAGCCCTTGACCCTTGGTTGGCGCGCCGTCGATCAGGATCCGGCGTTCGCGCAGGCGCGCGAGATCTTCGCCGTGCCCGGCAACGCGCGCATCGAGACCATCGTAATAGGTATCGGGCGTGTCCTGAAAGCGCACGCCCCGCGCACGCATGCGATCGACGGTGCTGAAGATATCGTCCGTGCCCAGCGCCACGTGCTGTATGCCCTCACCCTTGTAGTCCTGCAGAAATTCCTCGATCTGCGACTTATCGTCCTGACTCTCGTTCAGCGGAATTCGGATCTTGCCGTCCGGACTGGTCATTGCTTTCGAGAACAGGCCCGTGGCCTTGCCCTCGATGTCGAAGTAGCGGATTTGGCGGAAGTTGAACACGCGCTGATAGAAATCCGCCCAGGTCTGCATGTTGCCGCGGCTCACGTTGTGCGTCAGATGATCGATGTAGGTGAGCCCGG
>DASYNV010000279.1:0-3487 GCA_036008365.1 Steroidobacteraceae bacterium
TTGTTGGCGATCAACGCGCGCGCACGCTCCTCACCCAGTGGTTCGGTGGCGATGATATAGCTGCCGACCGTCATCAGCTTGCGTTGCAGGGCGGGCACCGTGCGTCCGAGCCAGGCGTTGCCGGCAAACACCAGCTGCGCACAGTCGACGCTGCCCTCGGCCGTCAACACGCGCACGCGCGCGCCATGGCCCTGCCACTCGCGCACCTCACTGCCTTCGTGCAATGCCACGCCGGCAGCGGTGGCTGCACGCGCGAGCCCGAGCGTGTAGCGCAGCGGATGCAGGTGGCCGCCATTGCGGTCGTAGAGCGCGCCGATATAGCGATCGGTGGCGAGCAGCGAGCGCAGTTCCTGGCGCTCGATTAGCCGCGCACTGGTGTAGCCGAGTTCATCGGTGAGCTCGGCCTGCCACTGCTGCAGTGCCCGCCATTGCCGCGGTTTGATGGCCGTTAGCATCTGCCCGTCGACCCAGTCGCACTCGATCTGGTGGCGCGCGATGCGCTGCTTGATCAGATCGATCGCCGCGAGCGAGACATCCCAGATTCGGCGCGCATCCTCGCGTCCGACCATCCTCTGTATTCGATCCTGTTCGGCGGCCAGGCCATAGATCACCTGTCCGCCCGAGCGACCGGAAGCGCCCCAACCGATGCGCTGCGCCTCGAGCAGCATCACGCGATAGCCGCGCTCGGCCAGTACGAGCGCCGTCGAGCAGCCGGCGATCCCGCCGCCGACCACACAGACGTCCGCGCGCTCGGCGCCCCGCAGCGGTGCAGTGATCTGCGGCAGCGGGGCCGAGTCGCGGTAGTAGCTTTCTACATAATCTGGCGTCTTGCTTTCCGACATCCGTCCAGTCTCGCGGGCAGAAGCTTAAAAATCAATGAGTTGAATCGCAAGAGGAAACCCCGGGCAGGCAACAATAGTGGCGCCGTTCCGGGCGGAAGCGCCCCGCCTATGGTCTAATGGTGACCATTCAAGCGAAGGAAGCGCGGGCGGAACTGTATTTTCATACAGCTTCAGCGCCAGGCGCGACACGTGTTTCATGCGTCCGAAGCGTCCTCTCATCGGTATTCCGGCGGACCGCCGCCTGCTCGGGCAAAACCATCAGCCGTACCACATGGTGGGCGAGAAGTATGTCACCGCAGTGCTGGATGCTGCCGGGGGACTGCCGCTGCTGGTGCCGGCCATCGGGCGCGAGCTGCAACTCGATGAGCTGCTCGAGACGCTCGATGGACTGCTGTTCATGGGCAGCCCTTCCAATGTCGATCCGCGCCACTACCGCGGCGAGCCGAGCGATGAGGGTACTCTGCACGATCCGTATCGCGACGAGACCACGCTGCCGCTGATACCGCGCGCCGTGGCGGCCGGCGTACCAGTGCTTGGCATCTGCCGCGGATTTCAGGAGATGAACGTCGCCTTCGGCGGCTCGCTCTGGCAGAAGCTGCACCAGGTGCCCGGTCACATGGATCATCGCGAGGATCTGAAATTACCGGTCGAGCAGCAGTATGAGCTCGCGCACGAAGTGATTCTCGAACCCGAGGGCCAATTGCGGCGCCTGGCCGGCACCGACCGTATCCGCGTGAATTCACTGCACGGCCAGGGCGTGCGCGAGCTGGGCCAGGGACTTGCCGTCGAGGCGCGTGCGCCGGACGGAGTCATCGAGGCGTTCCGGGTCGAGCGGGCGCCGCAGTTCGCGCTCGCGGTGCAGTGGCATCCGGAGTGGCGCGTCGGCGGCAATCCGTTTTCGCAGGCGCTGTTCGCCGAATTTGGCGCCGCCTGCCGCATCAGGAATAGGTGATTTATGGCTAACGAAATACAACAATTTTTTCGTGATCACGGCATCTCCGAAGTCGAGGCGATCATTCCCGATATGGCCGGCATCGCGCGCGGCAAGATCATGCCGGCCGAAAAATTCGCCGAAGACGAGGGCATGCGGTTGCCGGAGAGCATCTTCCTGCAGACCGTGACCGGCGACTATCCGCCCGACACTTCCGAGGCCATGAGCCCGGCGGAGATCGACATCGTACTGCGCGCCGACCCGAAGACCGTGCGGGTCGTGCCGTGGGCGGCGGAACCGACCGCGCAGGTGATTCACGACTGTTTCTACTCCGACGGCCGGCGCGTGATGATGGCGCCACGACACGTGCTGCGGCATGTGCTGGAGCTGTATGCGCAACGCGGCTGGGAGCCGGTGATTGCGCCGGAGCTGGAGTTCTACCTGATCGAACCGAACATCGATGCCGACTACCCGCTCAAACCCCCGGTCGGCCGTTCGGGCCGCGCGGAGCCGGGGCGGCAGTCCTATAGCATTGCGGCCGTCAACGAGTTCGATCCGCTGTTCGACGACATCTACGCCTTCTGCGAGGCGCAGGACATCGAGATCGATACGCTGATCCACGAGGACGGCCCGGCGCAGATGGAAATCAATCTGCTGCACGGCGCAGCGCTCGATCTGGCCGATCAGGCATTCCTGTTCAAGCGCACCGCGCGCGAGGCGGCGCTGCGCCACAAGATGTACGCCACCTTCATGGCCAAGCCGCATGCCAAGGAGCCCGGCAGCGCCATGCACATCCATCAGAGCGTCATCGACATAAAGACTCGCAAGAATGTTTTCAGCAACGCCGACGGTACGCCCTCGGCGCTGTTCTTCTCGCACATCGCCGGCCTGCAGCGCTATGTGCCGGCGGCGATGTCGCTGTTTGCCTCCAACGTCAATTCCTACCGACGCATGACGCGCTACCTGTCGGCGCCGATCAACGTGCAGTGGGGCTACGATAATCGCACCGCGGGACTGCGCGTGCCGATGTCGAGCGTCGAGGCGCGCCGCATCGAGAATCGGGTCGGCGGCGCCGATGCCAATCCCTACATCGCGATCGCGGCATCGCTCGCCTGCGGCTACCTCGGCATGGTCGAGGGCCTGCAGCCGACCGAGCCGATTTCGGGCAGCGCCCATGAATTGCCCTATTCATTGCCCCGCTCGCTCGATGAGGCTCTGGCCCGGCTGCGAGACTGCGAGCCGCTGCTGCAGATCCTCGGCGAGCCGTTCGTTGCCGCCTATACGATCGTCAAGCAGGCCGAGCACGAGGTGTTTCTGCAGGTGATCAGCTCCTGGGAGCGCGAGCACCTGCTGCTGAACGTCTGAGCGCGGGCGCAGCGGCGCCTTAGGGCGCGGCCGGGTTGGGTCGGCCATCGGGGGTCTTTCGGACGTTGGCGTTGCCACCCATAATAAGGTGCCGCTGACCCGCGGCACCCACGAGGCCCGCCGATGACTCAGTGCGCCTGGCGCGCTGCCGCTCCGCTCTTGCTCGCGCTGCTGCTGGCCGCATGCGGCCGTCAAAGTGACGGTTCGGGCGCGCAGGCGCCCGCAGCTTCGGCGCCCGGCGCGGCGGCGTCGGTCGCAACCGCGCCGGACGGCTTGCCGACGGACGCGCAGAAAGTCCTCAACGTCTACAACTGGTCGGACTACATCGATCCGACGGTGGTGCCGGCCT
>DASYNV010000280.1:0-9866 GCA_036008365.1 Steroidobacteraceae bacterium
TCGTTTCCTGCTGTTCTTCGAGTTGCAGGCACTGATCGCGGTGCTGTTCTCGCTGCCGTTTCTGTTGGCATCCGTGAACGCTCGCCCCGGGCTCGGCGCGCTCGAATGGGCGGGTCTCGCGATTGCCCTCGCGGGCATCACGGGCGAGGCAATCGCCGACTGGCAGGCACAGCGCTTCAAGAGCGATCCGGCCAACAAGCCTCGCGTAGTGAACGTCGGGCTGTGGCGCTACTCGCGGCACCCGAACTATTTCTTCGAGTCGGTCGTCTGGTGGGGTTTCTTCATCGCAGCACTGGACTCCCCCTACGGCTGGGTGACGCTGGCCTGCCCGTTGCTGATGCTCTATCTGCTGCTCAACGTCACCGGCATTCCGCTAACAGAAAAACATTCGCTTGAAAGCCGCGGCGATGTGTATCGGGAGTACCAGCGCACCACGAGCCGCTTCGTGCCGTGGTTCCCCGGGAAAGGCTGACCGTCGCTGCCGGCGGCGGCTCACTCTCTAGCGTGTGCCGGCGTCTATAATCGCCGCAGCACACGAGGATCTACCGAGGAAGTCGCGATGCCAGCCAACACTGCAGTGAACAAGCCGTCGATGAGCGACGAGGCCGTCAAGGCCAGGACCGGCAAGGATTGGGCGGGTTGGTTCGGCGCATGAGCAACCTCCGATTCGAATCGATCGAGCAGTTGCGCGACGCACTGCGTGCTTTTTCGGCTGAGCGCGACTGGGAGCAGTTTCACTCGCCCAAGAATCTGAGCATGGCGCTCACGGTCGAGACCGGCGAGCTGCTCGAGCATTTTCAGTGGATGAGCGAGCAGGAATCGCGCCAGCTGTCGGACGACAAGCTCACCGAAGTGCGCGCGGAAATGGCCGACGTGTTCATCTACCTCGTGCGTCTGGCCGATAAGCTCGGCGTCGATCTGCTCGCTGCCGCAGCTGCGAAGATCGAGTTCAACGCGCGGCGCTACCCGGCCGATGAATTTCGCGGCAGCAGCCGCAAGTACAGCGAGCTCAAGACGCGTGACATTGCGACTTGAGCGGCCCGTCGCGATAGAATCGGCGCCAACGGGCCGCAACGCCGCCGAGCGTCAAGAATTCCAATCGGGCCATGGACATCGACAGCGCCACTCGCATCAGTACGGGGATCGACAGCATTCCCGGCTATCGAATCGACCGACTGCTGGATCAGGGGGGCATGGGCGGCGTCTATCTCGCCGAAGACGAGACGCTCAAACGCCTGGTCGCCATCAAGGTCATCAACCCCGAGCTGACTGAGAATACCGAGTTCAAGAAACGCTTTACGACCGAAGCGCTCATCATCGCGGGATTCCAGCACCCCAACATCGTCACGGTGTTTGCGAGCGGCTGGCTGGGGCCGAAGCAGTATTTCGTGATGGAGTACGTGCGCGGCGGCACGCTCAAACAGAGGCTGGAAGCCGGCCCGTTGTCCGCGGGCGAGGCTTATCGGATCGGCCGGCAGATGGCCGATGCGCTCGCCTACTCGCACGAGCGCGACGTGATCCATCGCGACTTCAAAGCCAACAACGTGTTGCTGCGCGAGAACGGTACGCCGGTGCTGTCCGATTTCGGCATCGCCAAGTCGGTCGTGGTTTCCGGCGAGGAGACTGCGATCGGGGTCGTCGTCGGCAGCGCGCTCTACATGGCACCCGAGCAGGCGCTGGGCGGGAGGATCTCCAATCGCGTCGACATCTACAGCTTCGGCCTCGTGCTCTACCAGATGCTGACGGGCAAGCTGCCAGAGCGACATCCGATCCGCACCAAGGACGATGGGCGACAGATCGCCCGCGCGCTGCGTGCCGTCGACGGCGCCTGCGTTGAGCTCATCACGCGCTGCCTGCGCGCAGCACCCGAGGAACGGCCGACGGCCGCCGAGTGTCGTGACGCGTTGGCTGCGTTGGCCAAGCGTACTGCGCCGCGTGCGGGACCCGAGGCACCGCTCCGAGGTGGGCGGTCATCGTTACTGGTCGTGGCCAGTGGCGCCGCTGCGGCGGTGCTGCTTGGATTCGGTGCGTGGCGTTTCGGTTTCATCGGCGCGAGCGCCGGCAAGTCTGCCGCAGCGGCATCATCGCCTGCAGCGGCGCTCGTCGCGCCGACCTCGCCGGCGCCTGCCGTGACTCCATCTGTCGTCCCGGATCAATCTGCACCGCCCGTAGCGTCCAAACCGCTCGCGAAGGGCTCACCAGCCAAGGTCAAGGTGGCAACCATTCAGGCCGCACCGCCGCCGCCCGCCACGCCGGCGGGCATGATCCTTCTCACGGTGCAGGTGAATCCGAGCTCCGCCAAGCTGTTTCTTGATGGCAATGCCATGCCAGGGGCGTCGATGCCGCTCGCGCCCGGATCCTATGTCGTCGCCGCGGTGGCGCCCGGTTACTATGGCCACTTCGAGCACGTGGTGCTTTCGACCGACAGCGCCAGCCATCCGATCAAGCTCGCCCTCGATGCGACCACGCTGCCGACCGAAATGGAATTGCAGCGCTTTCTGAAGCTCCAGAACCAGGTGCTGAAGCCGGGGCAGGTGCAATCAATGACCGATCGCACGCTGCGCGAGGCCCTGCGCATCCAACGGTTTCGACAATCGAACCAGGCGAGCGAAGTCGATCCGGAGGCGCGTGCCATCAATTCGCTGCGCCATCTGGGCGACTCGCGTGCGGCCGTCGGCGCTCTGCTGATCGAAAGCCTGGCAGCGGGTCACATCAGCCGCTCACTGGTCACGCAGCCGCTGATCGCTGGCTCGGATCAGGGCGATGCGCTGGCCAGTTTCTTTCTGGCGCTGGCTCAGCGTGAGTCATTCGACACGTCTTCGTCCAAGCTCGTCGGTAGCGATCCCCAGTTGCAGCCCTATTGCCGACGCATGGGCATGGCCGCGACCCAGGGGCTCGGCAACTACGCGATGGAACTGCGACGACTCGAACACTGCGCGAAATGACCGCAGTCAGCCGGCCTCGACGCCGTCGTCGCGAAACCGCTGCGCGAACTCGGTCAGGCGTTGGATACGCTGCCGGATCTCCATGGTCGCCGCGGTGTCGTACTGGCTCGCAAACAGCTCGACGCCCTTGAAGTCACCGAAGGCGATGACGTATTTGTGACCGAGGTGACGTAGGAATTGCGATACCTCGCGCGTCCAGGCATCAATCGCCGGCATCACGGCCTCATCGCCTTCCCGGCGGCAGCGCTCGTGCAGGTCCCGCCCGCGCTGGATGAACTGCGCCAGCATGGTCTCGGGCGGCTGATCGAGCACGCCGCTGACGAGCGGCCACACCACGAACAGCAGGGCCAAGGCGGCCAGCCCGTACAGGATCCATGGCATGAGGTCGGGGACGGGCTGCCTTGCCGCCCAGGGCGGGCAATCGATCGCGGCCTGCTGCAGCCATGGGCAGACATCAAAATAAAGGTCGTGGGGCCCGTTCTGGAGCATGAGCCCCGAGACCACCAGTGCCGCGCATGCGACCGCAACCAGGAAGCGAAGGAAAGGCATCCGCGCATGGTAACGCAGACCGGCGCGGCGCTCTTACGCGCCGCTTCACAGAGCCTTGAGAAACTCCAGCGGTGAGTTCGACTCCCGAAGCTGTCGCGGAGCCGCCTCGCGCGGGGAGAACGAGAGTACCGTCCGGTCGCCATTCATGCGGTACGCGCGCGCGTGGTTGTGCATGGTCGCCGGGGTGTCATGGCCGAGCCAGCGCGAGATCACGCCAAGCTCCGTCCCGCATTGCAACAGGTGGATCGCCGCCGTATGTCGGATGATGCGTGGTGACACGCGGCGCCGGTGGAGCTCAGGATCGCGGGCCGCGGCTTTCGCCACGGCCAATGCCAGCCGACGCCGGATGCAGGTCGCGGTCATGGCCTCGCCGCGCTGGTTCGGAAACAGCACTGAACTGAGCGTCAGGGCCGGATTGAGCGCCAGCCAGTCGCGCAGGGCCAGTACGGTCTCCGGTCGCAACGGCACGCTGCGCGCGCGCCGCGTGCCACGAAAGTGCACGCAAGGCTCGCCGTCGAGCTCGATGTTCTGCAGCCGCATTCGCACCACCTCGGACACGGTCGCCGCGCTGTCATAGAGCACGCTCAGCAGTGCGTGGTCGCGCTGACCGATCCAGCTGTCCTCGGGGCTGCCGATGATCGCGAGCATCTGTTCGCGTGACAGGAACTCGGGCTTGGTGCGCGTGAAGCGTTTCATCGGAACGCGCAGTGCAGACTCGATCGTTCGTTGCGGTGAGGTATCCGACGGCGCCGCGAATTTCAGGAACGCGCGTACGGCCGCGAGCCGCAGATTGCGGCTGTGAACGCTGTTGTGGCGTTCGTATTCGAGATGATCGAGGAAGGCCTGAATCAATTCCGGCGTGAAGTCGCCGAGCTCGATGCCCGCCGCCGGCTTGGCGGTTCGCAGTTCGATGAACTCCAGCAGCAGCCGCAGCGCGTCGCGGTAACTCTCGATGGTACGTGGACTCAACGCCCGCTCGTGCGGCAGGTATTCTGTAAAGAATGACTGCAGCAGTGCATCGAGGCACGCGGGTGGTCGCGGGATCATCCTTTTGCAAAGATATACGGCGTTTTGCCCACGCATGCAGCAATGTGACAGGACCCTGCAGGCAAGGGACGAAACACGCGCAGCGGGGGACGAAATTGCGGGTCGCGACCATCAGTCCGCTGGGCTATGATTTCCGCACATGTTGCTGCTCAAGCCGAACTGCGAATGCTGCAACGGTGATCTGCCGCCGGATTCCCGGCATGCCTGGATTTGTTCCTTCGAGTGCACTTTCTGCACCTACTGCGTCACCGCGCGGCTGCATGGGATCTGTCCGAACTGCGATGGCGAGCTGGTGCGCCGGCCGGTGCGATCGGCGGCGGCCCTGCAGCAGTATCCGGCCAGCCGCGAGCGCATCTTCAAACCACGGGGATGCGCGTCCTGAGCTGACGCGGACGCGGCAACCGCATGACGCCTGCACACCTCTCTGAGCTGAAGCCCGGCTGGCTCATCTGGCCCTCGGGCCGGCAGTTGTCGCACAAGCTGCTGTTTTGGCTGCTGCAGACCGGCGGCTGGCTGGCCTTCGGACTCATGATGTTCGGGTACGCGCTGGCGCGCGAAAGTGCGCTGCAGGCGTTCTTCGACGTGCTGATTCTGATCGCGACGGGCTTCGGACTGACCGCGCTCTACCGCCAGCTTTACGGTTACTGGCGCCGCCGCGGTGTCGCGCCGATCCGGCTGTCGCTCTATGTACTGCTGTTGTCTGCGGTCGGCGCCCCCGTCTGGTTCGAGCCGCAGGTGCTCCTGACCTGGATCGCGGCCAGCGTGAAGCCGTCGCTGGTGCGCTCGCTGCCTTCGTTCACTTTCATTCCGGTCGACACGTGGCTGTTCGAAGGTTTCGTGCTGCTGACGTGGTCGTTGCTGTATTTCGGGGTCAATGGTTGGATCAGTCTGCAACTCGAGCGCCGCCGCGCGGCGCGCGCCGAGGCGCTGGCGCAGTCGGCGCGGTTGCAGGCGCTGCAATCGCAGCTCGAGCCGCATTTTCTGTTCAACACCCTCAACGGCATTTCATCGCTGGTGGTCGAAGGTCGCAGCGAGGCGGCCACCACGATGATTGCGCTGCTCAGTGAGTTCCTGCGGCTGGCGCTGCAAACTGTCGCGACGCCGCAGATCACGGTGACGGAGGAAATGAGCTTCGTGCGCCACTATCTCGAAATTCAGAAGATTCGATTTGGCGAACGACTTAGTTTCCGCATCGATGTGGCGCCCGAGACCAGTGATGCGCTGGTGCCGACGCTGCTGCTGCAACCGCTGGTGGAGAACGCGCTTCGACACGGCATTCTCGCGCGCGCCGACGGTGGCTCGGTCACGATCAGCGTCCGGGCGCAGGCCGGAATGCTGCGGCTGCGCGTCGAAGACGACGGCCCGGGATTGCGCCGTAGCAACGCGGCCTCCAAGGGACTCGGACTCTCCAATACCGCGACGCGCCTCAGCGAGCTCTACGGTCATCAGGCCAGTTTCACGGTGGGACGCGGCAGCAACGGCGGCGTCGCGGTCGACATCGGCATCCCGTTGCAGTTGATCGTCAGCGCGGCTCGTGTGCCGGTAGCGCTCGGGGCCTGACGGTGTCAATCCGCGCTTTGCTGGTCGATGATGAGGAACTCGCACGGCGCGGGCTGCGCGTGCGGCTCGAGCGCGCCGGCGATATCAGCGTCGTCGGTGAATGCGCCAACGGTGGTGAGGCGATCGCGGCCATCGGCCGGCTGACGCCCGATCTGGTGTTTCTCGACGTGCAGATGCCGGAAGTCTCGGGCTTCGATGTGATCGAGGCGATCGGGCCGGAGCGCGCGCCGCATATCATCTTCGTGACGGCCTACGATCATTATGCGGTGCGCGCCTTCGACGTTCACGCGCTCGACTACCTGCTGAAACCGATCGACGATGAACGGCTGGCGCAGGCGCTGCGCCGCGCGCGCGATGCGCTGTCCTCGCCGCGCGACGAGGGGTTCGGTTCGCGCTTCAGCGGCGCCATGGCCAGCGTCAATCAGGGTGTCGCCATGAACGCACTGCGGCCCGGATCGGACCGGCTCGCGATTCCAACCGGCGATCGCGTGGTGGTGGTGCGCATTGCCGAAGTCGATTGGGTGGAAGCCTCCGGCAATTACGTCTCGCTGCATATCGGCAAGAAGACTTGGCTGCTGCGCGAGACCATCGCCGCGATGGACCAGCGGCTCGCGGCCCATGGCTTCGCGCGCATCCATCGCTCGACCCTGGTCAACACCGAACGCGTCGCGGAGCTGCGGGCGCTCGCCAACGGCGAATTCGCGGTGCACCTGCGCGATGGCACCGAACTCAAATTGAGCCGCAGCTACCGCCACGCACTCGATGCCGTCGCTGGAAGCGGCCTCTAGCTCGTCGCTTACGGCCTTTGCGGTTACGATGGCGCCGACGTCACGCACGGCGGAGCCGACATGACCCGGGAACGCGAGCGCCTCAAGGAAACTGCGACCGGCACGGGCAGCTGGAAGAACTGGGGTCCTTATCTGTCCGAGCGGCAGTGGGGCACGGTGCGCGAGGATTACAGCCCGCACGGCAGCGCCTGGGACTATTTCCCGCACGATCACGCGCGCAGCCGCGCCTACCGCTGGGGCGAAGACGGCATCGCGGGCCTGTCCGATAGCGAACAGCGCCTGTGCCTATCGCTGGCCCTTTGGAACGAGCGCGATCCCATCCTCAAAGAGCGCCTGTTCGGGCTGACCAATTCGCAGGGCAACCACGGCGAGGACGTCAAGGAGCAGTATTTCTACCTCGATGCAACGCCGAGCCATTCCTACCTGCAGATGCTCTACAAGTACCCGCAGCGTGCCTATCCGTATGCGGAGCTGGCCGAAGAGAATGCGCGCCGCGGCATAGGCGCCGCCGAGTACGAGCTCATCGATACCGGTGTGTTCGCCGAGGATCGCTACTTCGACGTGTTCGTCGAGTATGCGCAGGCCGAGCCTGGCGATATCCTAATGCTCGTGACGGCATTCAACCGCGGGCCCGAGGCCGCGCCGCTGCACCTGATCCCGCAGCTGCTGCTGCGAAATACCTGGTCGTGGCGCAAGGACGACTACAAACCCACGCTGCGCACCATCACCGGCGGCATCATCCGGCTCGATCACCAGGGCATGCCCCCGCACTATGTGCATGCCGAGCCCGGCGCGCAGTGGCTGTTCACCGAAAATGAAACCAACACCGGCCGGCTCTGGAATCTTCCATCCGAGGGTTACTTCAAGGACGGCATTCATGAGCGCATCATCGCGGGCCGCGCGCAGGCGGTGAATCCCGCGCTCCTCGGCACCAAGGCCGCGCTCTGGCAGAAGACCATGATTGCTGCCGGCGGACAGAGCCAGTTGCGCCTGCGCCTGGCACGCCGCGCGTTGCGCCAGCCGTTTGCTGACTTTGATCGGCTCATGGAGACGCGGCGGCGCGAGGCCCATGAGTTCTACCAGGAGCTGCAACGCGATATCGAATCCGAGGACGTGCGCCGGGTACAGCGCCAGGCCTTTGCGGGACTGATCTGGAGCAAGCAGTTCTACTACTTCGATGTTCCGCAGTGGATCAAGGGCGACCCGGCCAATCCGCCGCCGCCGGCCGAGCGGGCGCGCGGGCGCAACTCCGACTGGGAGCACCTGAACAATGCCGACATCCTGTCGATGCCGGACAAGTGGGAATACCCGTGGTACGCGGCCTGGGATCTCGCGTTTCACTGCATTCCGCTGGCACTGATCGATCCGAACTTCGCCAAGCAGCAGCTCGTGCTGCTGACGCGCGAGTGGTACATGCACGCCAATGGCCAGATACCGGCCTACGAGTGGGCCTTCGGCGACGTCAATCCGCCGGTGCATGCCTGGGCGACGTGGCGTGTCTACCAGATCGATCGCAAGCACAACGGCGGCCGCGGCGATCGCGAGTTCCTCGAGCGCGTGTTCCACAAGCTGATGCTGAATTTCACCTGGTGGGTGAATCGCAAGGACACCGAGGGCCGCAATGTCTTTCAAGGCGGCTTCCTGGGGCTCGACAACATCGGCGTGTTCGACCGCGGCTCACGGCTGCCTACCGGCGGCCACATCGACCAATCCGACGGCACCAGCTGGATGGCGATGTACTCGCTCAATCTGATGCGCATCGCGCTCGAGCTCGCGCTGCACAACAACGTCTACGAGGACATCGCGACCAAGTTCTTCGAGCACTTCCTGCAGATCGCGAATGCCATCAGCAGCATGTACAGCGAAGGCATCGGTCTCTGGGACGATGAGGACAAGTTCTTCTACGACGTTCTGCACCTGCCCAACGACAGCAAGGTGTGCCTCAAGGTGCGCTCGATGGTGGGGTTGATCCCGCTGTTCGCGGTCGAGACGCTCGAGCCGGAGCTGCTGGAGAAGCTGCCGGAGTTCCGCCGCCGGCTGGAATGGTTCCTGCACTACCGCCCGGAGCTCGCCAAGCTAGTCTCGCACTGGCAGGAACATGGCCGCGGCGATCGCCGCCTGCTGTCGTTGCTGCGCGGGCATCGCATGAAGCGGCTGCTCAAGCGCATGCTCGATGAATCCGAATTCCTCTCGGAGTACGGCGTGCGTGCGCTGTCGCGCGCGCACCGCGAGCAGCCCTACGTGTTCCGAGTCGACGGCATGGATTTGTCGGTGCGCTATGCGCCGGCCGAATCCGAATCGAATCTGTTCGGCGGCAATTCGAACTGGCGCGGCCCGATCTGGTTCCCGGTCAACTTCCTGATCATCGAGTCGCTGCAGAAGTTCCATCACTACTACGGCGATACGTTCAAAGTGGAGTGTCCGACCGGCTCCGGCCAGTTCCTGACCATCGAGCAGGTGGCCGAGGAGCTCTCGCAGCGGCTCGCCAATATTTTTCTGCGCAACGACAGCGGCTGCCGCCCGGTGCTCGGACAGTACCCACAGCTGCAGAGCGCGCCGCACTTCCGCGACTACATCCCGTTCTACGAATATTTCTGCGGCGAAACCGGGCGCGGCGTCGGCGCCTCGCACCAGACCGGCTGGACGGCGTTGGTGGCGAAGCTGCTGATGCCGCGCAGGCACGAAACGGCGCCCGGCGACGACCACCACTTCGAATGAGCTGGCGGCTCCGCCTCAGCTGGCCGTGCGCGGCATCGCCACCGGATGAAAGCGGCGCACCGCCACGAACCCCAGCGCCAGAAAGATCACCAGCACCACGAGTTGCGCCAGTTTGAACGGCTGCTCGGTGCCGGTCGGCGCGAGCACATGCAGCGACGGGATCTTGTCGAATGCCTGCACCACGCCGACAAACACGTTCAGATACAGCGACAGCACGGCAGTGACCACGTAGATCCAGCGCCAGGCGCCCGCGGTGTGG
>DASYNV010000281.1:0-2459 GCA_036008365.1 Steroidobacteraceae bacterium
CGTCGCCGCGGCGCGCGCCACGCTCGCCTACCAGCAGCACGAGTTCGAGCGTCAGCAGCACCTGCTGCAATCGGGCATCAGCTCGCGCGCCCAGTTCGATCAGACGCAGCACGCGTTGGATCTGGCGCATTCGCAACTTACCTCGGCGCAGCAGCAGGTCGGTAGCGTGCTGGCGCTGCTCGGCGGCAATGCCGATATCCCGATCGATCAACACCCGGTGGTGCAGGAAGCACAGGCCGCACTCGATCGCACCAATCTGGACCTGTCCTACACGGTCATCAAGGCTCCCGACGATGGGATCGCGGCCAAGGTCGAGCAATTGCAGATCGGCGATTACATTACCGCCGCGACGCCGGTGTTCAGCCTGATATCGAGCCGCGATGTCTGGGTGGAAGCCAACTTCAAGGAAGACGAGCTGACCTATATGCGGCCCGGGCAGTCGGCCGAGGTGCGCATCGATGCCTACCCGGGCCGCAAGTTCAAAGCCAACGTGACGAGTCTGAGTCCGGGCACCGGCGCGCAGTTTTCGCTGCTGCCGCCCGAAAATGCGACCGGCAATTGGGTCAAGGTCGTGCAGCGCGTGCCGGTGCGGCTGCAGCTTGAGGACGCGGATCTCGATGGCGTGGTGCTGCACGCGGGTATGAGCGTCGATGTCACGGTCGACACCGAACACCGCCGCCACCTGTTCGGCCACGGCACGGCAGCAGTCGCGCAGCGTTGAGATAGCGGGCGTGAAAGCTGTGTCGGCTGACGGTGTGCCGCTTCATCGCGGCATGATCACCGCTACCGTGATGGTCGCCTCGATCCTGCAGGCGCTCGATAACACCATCGCCAACGTCGCACTGCCGCGCATGCAGGGCAGCTTGTCGGCGACACAGGATCAGATGACCTGGGTCCTGACCTCGTACATCGTGGCGGCCGCGATCATGACGCCGCTCACCGGCTGGCTGGCCGATCGCTTCGGCCGCAAGCCGCTGTTCCTGGTGTCGATCATCGGCTTTACGCTCGCCTCGGCGCTCTGCGGTCTGGCGGAGTCGCTCGATCAGATCGTGTTGTTCCGCGTGTTGCAGGGCGCTTTCGGCGCGGCGCTGATTCCGATGTCGCAGGCCGTGCTGTTCGATGTCTATCCGCCCGCACAGCACGGCCGGGCGATGGCGATCTGGGGCATCGGCGTCGTGCTCGGTCCGACGCTGGGGCCGATGCTCGGCGGCTGGCTCACGGACAACTACAGCTGGCGCTGGGTGTTCTACATCAACGTGCCGTTCGGAATTCTGGCGGTTGCCGGCGTCATGGCGTATTTCCCGGATACCACGCACGAGCGCAAGAGCTTCGACTTCTTCGGCTTCGCGGTGCTGAGCCTCGCCGTCGGCGCGCTGCAGGTGCTGCTCGATCGCGGTCCGAGCCAGGACTGGTTCAGTTCCGCCGAGATCAAAATCGAGGCGCTTGTCTGCGCGATGGCGTTCTATCTGTTCGTGACGCACACGCTCACGGCGCAAAGACCGTTCATCCGCCTGGCGCTGTACAAGGATCGCAACTTTCTGACCGGCAATATCCTCATCTTCCTGGTCGGCATCGTACTGTTCGCGACCCTCGCGCTGCTGCCGCCTTTGATGCAGGGCCTGATGGGCTATTCGGTACTGCAGGCCGGCATCGCCACGGCGCCGCGTGGCGCAGGCACGCTGCTTGCGATGCTGTTCATCGGCCAACTGGTCGGACGCTTCGACGTGCGCGTGATCATTGGCACTGGCTTCGTGCTGACGGCGATTTCCCTCTGGATGATGACGCACTTCTCGATACGCATGCCGATGAACCCGTTGATATGGTCGGGAGCCATCCAGGGGCTCGGCACCGGCATCGTCTACGTACCCATGGCAGCGCTGACCTTTGCGACTCTATCGCCGGCGTTTCGCAACGAAGGCACGGCGCTTTTCAACCTGATCCGCAACATCGGCAGCAGCATCGGAATTTCGGTGGTGCAGGGGCTGTTCGTGAGCAACACCCAGATCGTGCACGCGTCGCTGGCCGCCCATATCACAACGCAGACGCTGGCGCAGCACTCGGTCGGTCCGTTCCATGGCGCGGGCGCGAACGCCGCGCTCAATCATGCGGTCACGGCCCAGGCCGCGATGATTGCCTATATCGATGATTTCTATTTGATGCTGCTGTTGACGCTGCTGGCGCTGCCATTGCTGTTGCTGGTGCGCTCGCCGCGCCGCGCCGGCACCGGAGTCAAGAATGTTGCGATGGAATGAGGTTTCACAGGCGGCGCTGCCGATGGTCCTGCTGTGCGGCTGCGTGGCCGGACCCAATTTTGTCCCGCCGAAGCAAGGCAGTCCGGACCGCTACACGACCTCACCCCTGCCGCAGCAGCCCGCGCCCGATGCGTCCGCCGGCGAGTCCTCGGGTGAGACTTCTGCGTGGTGGCTGGCGCTGAACTCTCCGCGGCTCGATGCCACCAT
>DASYNV010000282.1:0-5208 GCA_036008365.1 Steroidobacteraceae bacterium
GTAGTAGAGATAAAAAGAAAGCAGCAGCGGCGCAAAGAACAGCAGCACCAGCACCGGGAGCGTCAGTCGCGATTTCATTGCCGCTGCCAATTCAACCGCGCATAGAGTCCGAGCGCCAGCGCGGCGAATCCCCACCACTGCACCGCGTAGGCAATGTGCCGTTCCGGCCCAATGCCGCTGATGTGCCAGTCGCGCAGGTAGCCATGCGGCTCGTCGGCGTTGAGCAGCAACTGCTGCGCTTCGAGCGGTTGTCCCAGTGCCGAGGACAGATCGGACATGGTCGGGAAGCTCGTGAGCTTGGGCCATTGCAGTCCTGCGGGCGGCGGCAGGCGGCCGAGCGCAATCCCGGGGACCGGCAGCGCATCGAGCCTGCCGGCTGCGGCGACGCCTGCGTCGTCGATCGCGACCGCGGGCGGTTCCCGGCGGCTTTGCGTCAGCGGCAGCCACCCCCGATTGACCAGCAGCACGCGACCGTCGCCGAGCCGTAGTGGCGTCAGTACCTGATAGCCCGGTTGGCCGTCGTGCGACATGTTCTCCAGCAGGAACTGATGCGCGCCATCGTAGTTGCCGTGCACGCGCACCGGCGTGTAACGCGCTAGCGCCGCGGTTCCACGGTCACCGAGTTCCTGGGCGGCGGCGTTGCCGGCGTTGAATGCGGCCGCGAGCGCGCGCTTGCCCTCGGCCCGGTGCCACTGCCAACGCCCGAGCTGGACGAAACACACCACCGCCACGACGGTCAGCAGCGTCATGAGCCATGAGGCCGACCAGCGGCCGCGGTAGAAGGTGAGCGTCAGCGCCAAGGGACGGCATTTTGCCGTCGCGGCGCGGTCGAGTACAGCAGCGAGCCTCTATAATCGCGCGCATGGATTGGATCCGGCTGTTGATTCTGGCGATGCTGGCCGCGATCGTGATCAGCCTCGGGACCGCGCTCTATCACCTGGGGTCGGGCAAGGGCGATTCGAACAAGCTGCTGCGCGCGCTGACGGTGCGCATCACCTTGTCGGTGATCCTGTTCGTGCTGCTCATGATTGCCTGGCGCGCCGGCCTGATTTCACCCCGTGGCCTCCAACCCTAGCGCGCTCACGCATCGCGCTGGCGCGCAAGCCGACGGTGCGGCCTACCGCAGCACCGGCCTCGTATTCGCGGCCCTCGGCGCGCTCGGCTTCTCGTTCAAGGCGATTCTGGTCAAGTCGGCCTATCGGTACGGCGCCGATCCGGAGACGCTGCTGTGCCTGCGCATGGGCTACGCATTGCCGGTGCTGCTGCTGATGGGCTGGTCGCTGCAGCGGCGCGAGCCCATGGCTCTGTCGCGCGGCGACTGGTGGGAGCTGCTGTTGCTGGGTGTGCTGGGTTACTACCTGGCGAGTTATCTGGACTTCCTCGGTCTGCATTACATCTCGGCCGCGCTCGAGCGCATCGTGCTGTTCGTCTATCCGACGCTGGTCGTCATGCTGTCGGCGGTTTTTCTCGACCAGCCGCTCACGCGCCGAACGGCCCTGCTGCTACTGGCTTCCTACAGCGGCGTGGCGCTCGCAGTCGCGCCCGACGTGCGGCTCGGCGCTGGCAATACATTGGTCGGCGGGATGCTCGTACTCGGCAGCGCGTTGAGCTTCGCCATCTACATCATGCGCAGCGGCCAGGCCGTGCTGCGCCTCGGATCCACTCGCGTGACCGCCTACGCCACGGCGATCGCGTGTGTGCTGTGTGTGCTGCAATTCATCCTGCTGCGGCCGCTGGCGGCGTTGATATTGCCGTGGCAGGTGCATGCGTTGTCGATGGCGATGGCGCTGTTCTCGACCGTGCTGCCGATCTGGCTGGTGACCGAGGCGATCCGTCGGCTCGGCGCGCCCACGGCGTCGATGTTCGGGTCGCTCGGTCCGATCTTCACGATCCTGCTCGCCTGGGGATTGCTGCACGAGCCGCTGGACGCCCTGCAGCTCGTGGGCGCGGCAATCGTGATCGTCGCGGTCTCGCGACTCACGCGCCGTTAAGCGCTGATGGCAGGCGGTAACCGCTGCCAGTAGGGAGCACGCACGTGGCCCAGCTGCCGCGCCCGCATTAAGACCGCGATTCCGAGCAAGCCGCAGAAAATGATCGCCACGACGGAAGACTCGGCGCCGAATTCGCCACCCGAGAGCCAAACGGGGCCCGTCAGCGTGCCCTGCAGCAGGCCATGCGATGCGTTACCCGAGACCGCCACGCCGAAGAGGCCGCCCTGAGTGAAATTCCAGCCGGCATGCAGGCCGATCGGCAACCACAGCCGTCGTGTCAGCATGTACGCCGCGGCCAGCATGATCCCGGCTTCAATCGTGATCGCAGTGCCCGCCAGCAATGTGGCGTGCGGATTTCCGAGGTGCGCGGCGCCGAAGAAAACGGCGGTGATCACCAGCGCCCAGTAGGAACCGAGCGAATCCTCGGCAATACGGAACAGCACGCCGCGCACCAGCAGTTCCTCGGACACGCCGGTGAGCAACCCACTGACGAGCGGCTTGACGATGATCGAAGCGTGATTGTAGCCAACGATGTGGTAGGCCCCCAAGGCCGCCAGGGTGCCGATGACCAGAGTGAACAGCAGCAGCCCGCCCACAAACCCCACGCCGATCTCGATGGGCGCCGGGGCGGGATCCAATTCGGTGACGGCGCGCCCCTCTACCCTGCGCGTGTAGAGCACGAACAGCGCGATCGCGAGCAGGACTGCCATCGGATCGGCGAGGTACTCGACCAGCGCCGGCGATGCGTGCAGGCTGCCATGCGCAAGCACGGAGACGAGAACCACGGGTGCCACGACCAGCACCACCTTCACCGGCAGCAGCATCCACGGATGCCGCAGGAAACGGCGCAGGCGCCCGACCGTTTCGCTATCCGGCATCGATGATTCCCAGATCGACCAGCGCCTGCCGCGTTTCGTCCAATCCCCGAACCTGCAGCGCGCGAATGCCGAGTGCGCGCGCGGCCTCGATATTGAGCCCATTGTCGTCGAAGAAGACCATTTCCTGAGGTCTGCACCGCAGCGACTGCACCACATGCTCGAACGCGTCCGGATCGGGCTTGATGCGCCCCATCAGATGCGAGACGAAGTGATGATCGATGGCCGGTCCCAGTTTCATTTCATCGAGCACGCGCGGCCAGTGCAGCGGATTGCTGTTCGACAGCAGTGCGCGCTGATAGCGGCGCGGGATGCGCTCGAGCAGTTCGAGCGTGCCCGGATACAGCCCCGTCGGCCAAGCGACGAAGGAGTCGAGAAACTCCTGTGGCCCTACTGCCAGGTCGAATTCGGCGATGACACCAGCCGCGAACGCGGGCGCATCGATCTTGCCGGTCTCGAACTGCCGCACCGTTACCGACTGCAGCCAGCGGTGCCAGAGCTGCTCGGCGGTCAGCCGGTTATCGAGCCAGCTGAGTATGATCTCGACGCCTCGCAGCTCCACGAGCACCCCGCCGACGTCAAAAAGCAGCACGCGGATGTCGGCGGCTGAAGATCGCTCGATCATGCTGGGCAGTATAGAAGTATGAGGCTGCCGTCGTGCTGTGCGCGGTCGCACAGGTCGCAGGCCCGATCGAGGGCGCGACGCCGATCAGGTATTCGGGCGAGACGGTCGCGAAGTGATCAAGCGCAAAGCCTGCGTCATCACGATTACTGCGGGGACGGGGCCTGCGCATTCGGCGGCGGGGGCGGTGAAGGTGGCGCACCTTGGGCCGCCGACGCGGGCGGCGGACCCATGGGCGCAGCCATCAGCGGCTGAGGCGCACCGGGCGGAATGTAGACCGCTCGCCCCTGGCCGGTCTTGCGATAAACTCCGAAGCCACCGCCGACGCCCACTCCGACAGCCGAGTGAGACGAGTATGAGGTGGAGCCGACGCCGGTGCCGATCGAGGCAGTCTGCCGATCGGTGAAACCCTCGAGGATCACGGCGTTCGCGCCAAGTTGCGCCGCCTGCATCTTGAGCCGCTGCACCACCTTGTCGAATGCAGCCTGCCCGGCTGGATTCACGCTCTTGCTCGACGCATTCAGGATCGCCACGTCTTCGAACACCGGCGGCGGCTGCGACAGGATCACGACCTGATCCGGCGAGATCGGTGCACGGGGAGTGCCCGTAATCACCTGCGACTGGGGTGCGGCGCAGGCTGTCAGTGCGAGAATGCACAGGGTCAGCAGCAGACGATGCATGGCGTGTACCTCGTGTGCACCACAGGGACGAAAGCAGGACAGCGACGAAAGCAGGTTGGCGCGCCGAGTTAGTCTAACGTATCGGCAGGGTGGCCGAACCGACGTAGGACAGACGCAGTTGCCGCCTGGATCAACCCTATAAAGGCGCTGCCGGCTCGTCGCGCTCGGCGAAGACCCGAAAACCGGCTCGGTGGTAGAGATGCATCGCTGCCGGATGGTCCCAGCTGTCGGTATGGAGCCAGATTCGCGTGACGCCGGATGCCCACTCGCCGTGCAGGGCCTCGGCCAGCAGCCAAGCCCCAAGGCCGCGGCCCTGTGACGCGGGCACCAGGCCGAAGTTCTTGATTTCGATGTCGGGAAACCCCGAGCGATCGAACTCGCACAGCCCTATCGGATCTCCGGCCGCAGTTCGAAGCACATGGACGTGCAGTCGATCGCCCGCGAGCAACTCGTCCAGATCCGCCGACGGCATCTGCAACCGCTGATCCCATCGCACCTGCGTGCCGACGCGCCGATAGAGCTCCAGATAATCGGGCCGCAGGAGGCGCTCCACCGCGATGCGCTCGGTGCCGGGGCGATCAGCCGCACTCGCCGGCGCGCGCTCCGCTGCCCGCGCCTGGCTACAGCCAGTAAACGAAGATGAACAATCCCAACCACACGACGTCGACGAAGTGCCAGTACCAGGAGACCGCTTCGAAGGCGAAATGCCGGTTGGGCGTGAAGTGGCCCTTGAGCGTCCGCAGCCAGATGACCGTCAGCATGATGGCGCCGATCGTGACGTGCAGGCCATGGAATCCGGTCAGCATGAAGAAGGTCGACCCATAGATGCCGGTCGACAGCCGCAGTCCGAGCTCGCGATAGGCCTCGCCGTACTCATGTACCTGCACTGCGACGAACGAGAATCCCAGAATGAAAGTCAGCGCGAGCCAGAATTTGAGCGCGCCGCGATGGCCCGCCCGCAATGCATGGTGAGCGATGGTCACCGTGACGCTGCTCGAGAGCAGGATGATGGTGTTGATGGCCGGTACTCCGAACGCGGG